>JAQXNQ010000395.1 GCA_029098085.1 Oscillospiraceae bacterium | reverse complement strand
CTTCGACTTCTTCTCCGACCGGGGCAGCTCGCCCAGCTCCAGCACCTCGCAGTCGATCTTGATGCCGATCCTGGTCTTGAAGGTGCCCTCCACGGCGGCGGCCACCGCGTCCTTGCTGGCGCCGCGCACCGACTCCACCCGCAGGGTCATCTTGTCGCGGCCGTCCTCGTGGTCGATGAGGATCTGATACTCGCTGGACAGGCCGGGCACCAGCTTGAGGGTGTCCTCGATCTGGCCGGGGTAAATGTTGACGCCCTTGACCTTGATCATGTCGTCGGTGCGGCCCAGAATCCGGTCGATCCGGGGATACTCGCAGCCGCAGCTGCACTTGCCGGGGATGATGCGGGTCAGGTCGTGGGTGCGGTAGCGCACCAGAGGCGCGGCCTCCTTGCAGAGGGTGGTGATGACCAGCTCGCCGATCTCGCCGTCGGGCAGCACCTCGCCGGTGGCGGGGTCGATGATCTCGAAATACAGATAGTCGTTCCAGTAGTGCATGCCTTCGTGGGCGGGGCAGTCGATGGCGATGCCGGGGCCGTACACCTCGGTCAGGCCGTAGATGTCGAACAGCTCAATGCCCAGCTCGGCGGCGATCCGCTGCCGCATCAGGTCGCCCCAGCGCTCCGAGCCGATGACGCCCTTCTTCAGGCTTATTTTATCCCGGAGGCCCCGCTTCTTCACTTCCTCTGCCAGCAGCAGGGCGTAGGAGGAGGTGGAACAGAGGACGGTGGAGTGCAGGTCCTGCATCATCTGCAGCTGCTTGTCGGTGTTGCCGGGGCCCATGGGAATGGCCATGGCGCCCAGCTTTTCGCAGCCGGCCTGGAAGCCGATGCCGGCGGTCCAGAGGCCGTAGCCGGGGGTGATGTGAATCCGGTCGGAACGGGTGATGCCGGCGGTGGCATAGCAGCGGGCGAACATGGTGGCCCAGTACGCCACATCTTTAGCGGTATAGGGGATGATGATGGCCTGACCGGTGGTGCCGGAGGAGGAATGAATCCGGACCACCTCTTCATCGGGAACCGCCTGCAGGCCCAGCGGGTAGGCCTTGCGCAGGTCGTATTTGTCGCTGAAGGGCAGCTTCCGGAAATCATCCATCGACTGAACGGCAGCGGGGTCGGCACCCTGAGCGGCAAAGAAGGTCTTGTAGAACCGGCTGTTCTCCGCGGCGTAGTCGAGGGCTTTTTTCAGCTGTGCAAAGGTATTGGATTCCATGACGGGTACTCCTTTAACTTGGTATGATGAGCGCCGGCCGCAGCCGGACGAAAATTTCCGTTTCAGATGGTTCACCGGGCAATCAGCAGATTGACCAGCACGGCCAGCACCGGCAGCAAAGCGGCTCCGGCCGTCACCAGCCAGTCGGCGGCGGTGAAGGCGTACTGCCGGTAGCTGCTCTCGGGTTTGCGCAGATGGAAGCCGCGGATCTCGGCGGCAATGGCGCAGGTATCGGTTTTTTTCACCGAGGTGATCAGCAGGGGGGCGCAGAGGGGCAGGATCATCCGCAGCTTTTTGAAGACGTTTTTGGTGTCGAACTCCACGCCGCGGGCGGTCTGAGCCTCCATAATCCCCGCCATTTCATCGGAAAAATACGGGATGAACCGGATGGCGGTGGTGATGGTGAAGGCGTACTTATAAGGAATATGCAGCTTCTGCACCAGCACATTGGACAGGTCGTTCATCTGGGTGACCGACAGCATAATGGTCAGGGGCATGGTGGCGGCCACCAGCCGCAGCACCATCAGCGAGCCGAAGTAGACCGCCTTGCCGGTGATGGCAAAGCCGAAAATCGTAAACAGCGCTTCCCCATCCCGGATGAAGAGCAGCTGCAGCAGGAACATGAAGACGGACAGTCCCATGAGCTTGCTGAGAATGGCGGCCGTCTGGCGGAAGATGCCCGCCGACCAGCCCAGAAACAGGTTCAGGGCGATGAGCCCCAGCAGGAACAGGTGGGAGGTGCTGGTGAAGCTGGCGGCGCAGAGCAGCACGGCCAGCAGCAGCTTGGTCAGGGGATCCAGCCGGTGCAGCAGGCTGTCCCCGGCCACATAGCTCAAAAGGCCTTTCATCGG
>JAQXNQ010000394.1 GCA_029098085.1 Oscillospiraceae bacterium | reverse complement strand
TTCTCCGACAAAAAAAGTGACCTGGGACGGAAATACCAGCCGCTTCAGATGCCGGATGGCCGGAATCCGAGCCACATAGCCCAGCCCATCGACGGACTTCAGCCGCACCGCCTGCAGAAACAGCTCCTTCATCTCAGCGCCCTCTGTCAGCGGAATTCGGCGCCGTCCCCGCAGCGAACCGCATCCCGGCGGATGCTGTGGTAATCCGGCTCAAAGCCCGCCCAGCTGCCAAAGGTGTCGGTGACCAGGGTGGGATTCAGGTTCACGGAAATACCGGCGGTCAAGGTCAGCTGCAGCTGCAGCGTATCTCCCGATGCACAGGCAGACGCCTTGAGGATCATCGGCTTCAGATCCACCGGACGGAGGCCCTTTTTGCTGCGCTTTTCCGCGATGATCTCCTTCTGGGAAAGGAAGCCCTGCCATTTTTCCAGCAGCGCTTCGCCGTCAAGGCCGCCTCCCGAAAGGGTGAGCGTGTAGTCCGCCATGGCAATGGATTCGGCCTTGCAGACCGGCGCGTCCAGCCCCACGATGATGATGCCCTCCGGCAGGGCACCGTTCAGCCGGTGGATGACCTCTTCGGCGGGCATATCGCTGCAGAGGCGAAAATCAAAGCTCTCCCGCACCCCCTCGTAACCCAGGGAAATGGGCAGCGGAAAGGTCAGGTAGATATGGGGATTGTAGCCCAGGGTGTGCCAGACCGGCAGCCCTGCCCGCTTGAAGGAGCGCTGGATGGTTCGGTACAGATCCAGATGAGAGATATATTTGGCCCGCCCGGTTTTGCGGAAAAAGGCTCTGTATTCGTACACGTCTCCCTGTTCCATCGAGATCACTCTGGCGTTACTCAACACAGACGCCTCCTTTCTTTTCCAGCAGCCGGACAGCGCCGCAGCCGGCGCACTGTTCCCGGCAGTTTTTGGTGGTTTCCGCTTGCATGGCCTTCTGCCATTCCCGTTTCAGGAAGGCTTCGCTGACGCCATAATCCAGATGACTCCAGGGGAACACCTCGTCCAGTTCCCGGTGGCGGTTGGCGTAGAATTCCACCGTCAGGCCGCATTCCTCCAGCGCTTCCAGCCAGCGGTCAAAGTAAAAATGCTCGTCCCAGCTGTCAAAATAACAGCCCTTCTGCCACGCCTTGTAAAGCGCCTTGGAAAGGCGGCGGTCCCCCCGGGCGAACACCGCTTCCAGCACCGAGGTCTTGGAGGCGTGATATTTAAAGGAAATCTTTTTGGTTTTGATGCAGTCCTTCATGTGGAGCTGTTTTTTCACGATGGTTTCCAGCGTGTCCTGCCCGAACCACTGGAAGGGGGTGAAGGGTTTGGGGACAAAGGTGGCCACCGAAATGGTCACGTTGACCCCGCGGCCCTTGGGACGGTTCTCCATCTGATAATAGAAGTCGATGATGCGCTGGGCCAGGTCGATGATCCCCTCGCAGTCCTCCATAGTTTCGGTGGGAAGGCCCAGCATGAAATAGAGCTTGAAGGAGGAATAGCCCCCCTCAAAGGCCACCTTGCAGGAGGCAAAGACGTCCTCCTCGGTGATGTTTTTGTTGATGACATTGCGCAGCCGCTGGGTGCCCGCCTCCGGGGCAAAGGTCAGCCCCGTTTTGCGCACCCGCTTCACCTTCTCCAAAAGCTCCCCGGAGAAATTGTCGATGCGCAGCGACGGCAGGGAAAGGTTGATATTGTTTTCCGTGGTGTAGTCGATGAGGTCGTCCAACAGCTCCGAAATGCCGGAATAGTCGGAGGAACTCAGGGAGGAAAGGGAAATTTCCTCATAACCGGTGGTGTCGCAGAGGCTGTGGGCCTGTTCGCAGAGCACCGCCGCGTCCTTCTCCCGCAGGGGGCGGTACAGGAAGCCCGCCTGGCAGAAGCGGCAGCCCCGGATGCAGCCCCGCATGAGTTCCAGAATCGCCCGGTCATGCACCGTGTCGATATAGGGCACCACGAAGGTTTCCGGATAATAGGTTTTGCTCATATCCTGGATGATGGCCTTGGTCACCTTCTGAGGCGCGCCCTTGATGGCCCGGATCTCCTTCACGCGGCCGTCCTCCCAAGCATCCACCTCATACAGGGAGGGCACATAGACCCCCGGAATGTGGCAG
>JAQXNQ010000393.1 GCA_029098085.1 Oscillospiraceae bacterium | reverse complement strand
CTCAGTTGAACTTGTACACCGGATCCAGCTCCTGCAGCTCGGTGAGGGTGTCGATCTCGATCACAACCCCTTCCGCGCAGGGCCGGGGCTCGATGTAAAACTCCCGGTTATAGACGTCCAGTGGCACGTTGTCCCAGTAGTTTTCCTTGCCGCCGGGGGCAGCGTACAGCTCGGGCAGGAACCGCTCCATCTTCTCGCCGTCTTCCTCGGTCCAGAAGGTGATGTCGTACATGTGGTAGCAGTCGGTGCCGCCGATCTTCATGCCGACCACCCGGCCGCCCTTGAGCACCAGCCGCCAGTCGTCAGTCTTTTCCTTGTACACGCCCACATAGTTGGCGCAGTACTCGTACTTGCGGATCAGGTCGGGATTCTGCAGGTACAGGTCCGAGTCCAGCACATAGGCCTGTCGGAACAGATGCCTGACCTTCATGGCAGAGGAAATGTTGTTGGATTCCTTGTAGTCGGGATTGTCCACAAAGATGATGTTGGGGTATTTCTTGTGGAGAACGTCAAACTGCTCCCCCAGATAGCCCCGCACCAGATAGACCTCTTCAATGCCCGCCCGCTGGATGGCGTCCAGCATGGTCTCGATCATGGGCTTGCCGTGGATGCGGATCAGCGCCTTGGGGGTGTTGAGGGTGATGGGCATCAGCCGCGAGCCGAAGCCAGCCGCCAGAATCACAGCCCGCTTGACCCGGTAGGGCTCCAGCGCCGCCAGGCCGTCTTTGGTGATGTAGATGTTCTTGCTCTCCGCCAGATCCAGAAGCCCTTCCTCCAGCAGCTGGGGGAGGGATTTGTTGATGACGCCCAGAGAGAGTCCGGTGCCGGCGGCGATCTTCCGCTGGCTCAGCTTTTCACCGTTTTTGCGTTCCACAAAGGACAGAATCTCAAAGAATTTTTTGCTCAGTGCCATGGCGCTCCTCTTTTCTGCATATCTGCTGCCGGAAACCGGCTTGCCGTTCATGCACTTATCATAGCATGGTTTTTTGAACAATTCAAGCCGAAATGAAAATTTCTTTCCGCTTCTTTTCCGGGAAAAAAATCCGGCAAAATAACCAAATCGGGCCCGATTCGGACGGAAATAAGGAAACGAGAGAAATCAAAAGAAAAAAGTCGGAATTTCGACATTTCCGGAGATAAACAGCAGCTCGTATCCGAAAATCGCAAAACATCATGGAAAATATGCGGAAAATTGAGGAAAATTTGTCATAATCTATTGACATTTGTCGCCGTTGGGGCTATAGTATACCATGTTATTTTGTGTCTGTGATCATGTGCCGCATCCTTCATTCCGCTGTCATGGAAAACGGCCCTTCGGGCCGGCAAACTCCTTTTGCGGGCAGCGGTGCAGATACGGCGTGCAGATCTGTTTCCGGGCGGCTTTCCGGCTGCCCGTTTTCGCAAAGGGGGATACAATTGTGAGTCATATTGTGGAGCTGAAAAACATCGTTCTGAGCTACGACGGGGACCGCATCCTGGACGACGTCTCTCTGTCCATTGAGAGCGGACAGTTTGTCACCTTTCTGGGCCCGTCCGGCTGCGGCAAAACCACGACCCTGCGGATCATCGGCGGCTTTCTGACGCCGGACTCGGGGGATGTGCTGTTTGACGGCAAGCGAATCAACGACCTGCCGCCTCACAAGCGGGAGGTCAACACCGTGTTTCAGCGGTACGCCCTGTTTCCGCACCTGAACGTGTTTGACAATGTGGCCTTCGGCCTGAAGATCCAGAAGCTGCCCAAGGACGAAATCCGCCGCCGGGTGCTGGAGATGCTGGAAATCGTCGACCTGAAGGGCTTTGAAAAGCGGCGGGTCAACCGTCTTTCCGGCGGTCAGCAGCAGCGGGTGGCCATTGCCCGGGCGCTGGTCAACCGGCCCAAGGTGCTGCTGCTGGACGAGCCTCTGGGCGCGCTGGATCTGAAGCTGCGCAAGGATATGCAGATCGAGCTGATGAATATCCAGCGCAAAACCGGCGTCACCTTCATTTATGTGACCCACGATCAGGAGGAAGCCCTGACCATGAGCGACATGGTGCTGGTCATGAAGGACGGCGTCATCCAGCCGTATGCCACCCCCGAGGACATCTACAACGAGCCGAGGAACGCCTTTGTGGCCGACTTCATCGGCGAGAGCAACATCTTCGACGCTACCATGGTGGAGGACTACCGGGTTGCCTTCTGCGGCAAGACCTTCGTTTGCGAGGACGCGGGCTTCGGCGAAAACCGTCCGGTGGATGTGGTCATCCGCCCGGAGGACATCGACCTCAGCGAGCCCACCGATGACTCCGCTCTGGTGGGCGAGGTGCGCAGCATCATCTTCAAGGGCGTCCACTACGAGATGAGCATTCAGTGCGGCGGCCTGGAATGGATGGTACACTCCACCGATGCCTGGCCGGTGGGGGCCCGGGTGGGCCTGCACTTCGGCCCCAACGACATCCACATCATGAAGCGGCTCTTTGAGGGCAGCGAGAACATCCTCAGCGGCGAGGTGGTCAAGGAGGACATGATCGAATTTCTGGGCTGCCAGTTCGAGCGGGAGAATCTGGGACTGCCGGTGGGCGCCCGGGTGCGCCTGACCATCTCTCCCAAGGACATCGAGGTGGTTTCCTCCGACCATGCGGACATGGTGGTGTATCTGGAGTCCCTGATCTACAAGGGCGATTACAACGAGCTGATCGTCTACAACTATGAGGACGGCAAGAGCCTGCTGCTGCATTCCTACCTGGATCAGCAGGTGGCCACCGACATAGGCATCAAATTTGCCTTTGATAAGGTGAAGGTGGAGGAGGTGACAGGCGTTGACTAAGGCTCCTCCCATTCCCCGGAAAAAGCGCAGCCTGTCCATGTTTGTTTCGGTTCCCTATATCGTCTGGATGCTGCTGTTCATTCTGGTGCCGCTGGGCATGGTGGTCTGGTTCGGTTTTACCACCTCGGACGGCGCCTTTACGCTGGACAATTTCGCCGGCGTGATGAAGTACGGCAAGGTCTTTTTCAAGTCCATCTACCTGTCCCTGATCGCTACGGTGGTCTGTCTGCTCATCGGCTTTCCGGTGGGCTATCTGATGTCCCGCATGAGCGAGGTGGGCCAGCGGACCATGCTGATGCTGATTATGCTGCCCATGTGGATGAGCTTTCTGCTGCGCACCTATGCCTGGATGACCCTGCTGGAGCGGGAAGGCCTGATCAACCGCTTTTTCGGCCTGTTCGGCCTGGGACCCTTCAACATGATCAACACCCAGGGCGCGGTGGTGCTGGGCATGGTATACAACTATCTGCCCTTTATGATTATGCCCCTGCACTCGGTGATGATCAAGATCGACCGCTCCATCATCGAGGCCGCGCAGGATCTGGGTGCCAATGGCGTTCATGTCTTTCTGAAGGTTCTGCTGCCTCTGAGCGTCCCCGGCATTGTCACCGGTGTCACCATGGTGTTTGTGCCGTCGGTTTCCACCTTCATCATCTCCCGGATGCTGGGCGGCGGCACCAACCTGCTGATCGGCGACCTGATCGAGCAGCAGTTCCTGGGCAGCGTTTACAATCCCAATGTGGGCTCGGCCATGTCCCTGATCCTGATGGTGATGATCCTGCTGATCATGGGGGTCATCAACCACTTCGATGACGGCGAAATGGAGGGGATGCTGGTATGACAAAGCGCAAGGGCCTGTTTGGCCGTCTGTGGCTGGGGCTGATGCTGTTTTTCCTCTACGCCCCCATTCTGGTGCTCATCGTCTTCTCCTTCAACGAATCCAAATCCCGGGCCTTTTTCACCGGCTTTACCTTTTCCTGGTACCGCAAGCTGCTGGACAACACCCTGATCATGTCCTCCTTCTGGAACTCGCTGATCATGGCGTTCCTTTCGTCTTTGCTGGCCACCGTCATCGGCACCATGGCCGCCGTGGGCATCAGCAAGATGGGCAAGCGCTCCCGGTCGGTGGTCATGAACCTGACCTATCTGCCGGTGCTCAACCCCGAGATCGTCACCGGCATCTCGATGATGCTGCTGTTTGTCTTTTTCAAGAATCTGTTCGGCGGCGACCTGGGTTTCGGCACCGTGCTCATCGCCCACATCACCTTCTGCCTGCCCTATGTGATCCTCAACGTGCTGCCCAAGCTGCGGCAGGTGGATCCCAACATCTTTGAGGCGGCGCTGGATCTGGGCTGCCCGCCGGTACAGGCCTTCTTCAAGGTCATGATTCCCCAGATCAGTTCGGGCATCGTGTCCGGCTTCATGATGTCCTTCACCTTCTCGCTGGACGATTTTATCATCACCTATTTCACCGCCGGAAGCGGCTTCAAAACCCTGCCCATTACCATCTACTCCATGGTGCGCAAAAAGGTCAACCCCCAGATCAACGCCCTGTCGGCGGTGATCTTCCTGCTGGTGCTGACCATGCTGATCATCATGAACGTGGCGGAGGCCCGCCGGGCCAAACGCTCCGAATGGGAAGAAATCGCCCGGGCGGGACGGAGCCGGGTCAGCCGGTTTGCGGGCCGTGCGGCCGCCGGACTGGCAGCCGCAGCTGTGGCCGGTGTTGTAGGCGTCGTAGGCTACCGCAACTGGCAGAGCGGCACCATCACCGGTGAGCTGCCCACCCTGGCCGTCTTCAACTGGGGCGAGTACATCTCCAACGGCGAAGACGATTCGCTGGACGTCATTGCCGAGTTTGAAGAGGAGTACGGCTGCGTGGTACAGTACGACCTGTTCTCCACCAACGAGGAGATGTACACCAAAATCAAGAGCGGCTCGGCAAACTACGATGTGATCATTCCGTCCGATTACATGATCTCCCGGATGATCAAGGAGGACATGCTGGAGAAGCTGGACTTCGACAACATCCCCAACGCCGAGAACCTGATGGATCGGTTCAAGACCACCGACTATGATCCTACCGGCGAGTACAGCGTTCCCTACACCTGGGGCACCGTGGGCCTGATCTACAACACCACCATGGTGGAGGAGGAGCCGGACAGCTGGGCCGCCCTCTGGGATGAGCGCCAGAAGGGGAACATCCTTATGTTCCTCAACAACCGGGACTCCTTCGGCATCGCCGAGAAGCTGCTGGGCTACTCCCTGAACACCACCGACGAAGCCGAGATCCGCGCCTGCGCCGACAAGCTGAAGGAGCAGAAGGCGGTGCTGCAGACCTACGTCATGGACGAGATCTTTGACAAGATGGAGATCGGCGAGGCCGCTCTGGCGCCCTATTACGCCGGCGACGCCGTGACCATGATGGATGAAAACCCCGATCTGGACTTTGTGGTGCCCACAGAGGGCAGCAACCTGTTTGTGGACGCCATGTGCGTACTGAAGGGCACCCGTCAGAAGTCCCTGGCCGAGGCCTTCATCAACTTCATGTGCGAGCCGGAAATCGGCAAGGCCAACATCGAGTATATCTGCTATTCCACCCCGCTCCAGAGCGTGTATGACATTCTGGACGAGGAAACCCGTACCAATCCGGTTTCCTATCCCGATGAGGAGACGCTGGCCCGCTGCGAGGCCTTTGTCAACCTGCCCGACGAGACCAACAAGCTGCTGCAGGATCTCTGGAACGAGATCATTGCGGAGTAAAGAAGGTTCCCTGCCTGACGGCGGGGAATCAGCGTGTCGATAAAGCGTACTGAACAGGAAAAGAATGACACGCAGTGAAAAGTGAAGAGTGAAAAGTGAAGAGTTTTGGAAAACCGCGCCCTTCGGTCGCTCAAAAATTGGCAATATCGATATGAAAAGTGTTAAAACAAGCACAAAATCTACCGACCCTGTCAATCGTTAAGGGGCGCAGCCCCGATTTACCTTAACTATTCACTCTTCACCATTCACTATTCACTACGATTAGCACTTTGCTGACTTAAAAGGTATCTTTTCCGACAGTCTGGTTCCCTGCCTGACGGCGGGGAATTTTCGCATTCGGATATCAACAGGAGGAATTCATATGATCAGCAATCAACTGTCCTTTCTTCGCTTCGGCGCGGCGCAGTACACCGGCCCTGCAGACCGCTATGTGCGCTTTGCCATGGAGCACCAGCTGCTGAACGCCGCCACCTGGAAAAACTTTGTCCGGGTCTTCACCTCCGACAGCGATGACGCAAACCACGGCTGGCGCTGTGAGTACTGGGGCAAGATGATGCGGGGCGCCTCCCTGACCTATATGTACAACCGGGATGAGGAGCTGTACACGGTTCTGGAGGAAACCGTCCGGGATATGCTGCGGGCGCAGCGGCCGGACGGGCGCTTTTCCACCTACAGTGAAGAAAACCAGCTCCACGGCTGGGACATCTGGGGGAGAAAATACATCCTCACCTCGATGCTGCATTTTACCCGCATCTGCCGGGATGAAGCGCTGAAGGAGGAAATCCTCGCCGCCCTCTGCCGCCATACCGACGCCCTGATCGACCGGGTCGGAGCAGGGGAGGGGAAGGTGGACATCACTCTGGCCAGCGACCATTGGCTGGGGGTCAACTCCTGCTCCATTCTGGATGCGGTGCTGGATCTGTACCGGGAGACCGGCGAAAAGCGTTATCTGGAGTTCGGCGAGTATATCATCTCCACCGGCGGCATTCAGGGCGGCAATCTCATTGATCTGGCTCTGGAAAACCGGCTGATGCCCTATGAATACCCCGAAACCAAGGCCTACGAGACCATGTCCTTCTTCGAGGGACTGCTGACCTATTACGAAGTCACCGGCAATCCCCGCTATCTGCAGGCGGTCACCAGCTTTGTGGAGGCGGTCAATGACACCGACATCACCATCATCGGCTGTGCGGGCTGCACCCATGAGCTGTTCGACCACTCCAGGGTCAAGCAGACCGCCTATTCCGACATCATCATGCAGGAGACCTGCGTCACCGTCACCTGGATGCGGCTGATGGCCCGGCTGCACCTGCTGACCGGAGAGAAGAAATACTTCGACCGGATGGAGCAGTCTGCCTACAACGCTCTGTACGGCAGCGCCAACGAAAACCAGCTGCCCCAGTACTCGCTGTTTGAGCTGACGGATTTTGATCCGCTGCCCTTTGACAGCTACAGCCCCCTGTACAACAACGTCCGGGGCCGGGGCGTCGGCGGCTGGCAGCGGTTTGATTTCGGCGGCGGATACGGCTGCTGCGCCTGTATCGCGTCGGCGGGCGTCGCCATTTTTCCCCTGTGCGCCCTGCTGAAAAGCGGGGACGGTTTCGTCCTGAACGGCCTGCTGCCGGGCACCGTGACCGAAACAGCCCCTGATGGACAGCCTGTGACCCTGCAGATCGAAAGCGATTGGCCGGTCGCGCCCCGGGTGCAGATTCGGCTGCAGCTGGAGCGCCCCGGACGCTTTGCACTGAAGCTGCGGGTACCGGACTGCTGCGAGCATCCGATGCTGAGCGTCAACGGGGAAGAGATCCCCTGTGAAGCGGGCTATGTTCGGCTGGAGCGCTGCTGGCAGGATGGGGACACGGTTCTGCTGACCGGCACTCATATCCTGAAAACCACGGTCATTGAGGGACGCACCGCCTTCACCTACGGCCCGCTGGTGCTGGCTGCCGACGCCGCCAAGGGCACTGTCGACCTGACGGAGGAAATCCTTCTGAAGCGGGAAAACGGGCTTCCCGTGTATGAGCTGCAGCAGCCCTGCAAGGACTGTCACGAGCTGATCCGTCTTACTGTGCAGCGGGCCGACGGCGGACAGCCGCTGCTGCTGACCGACTACGCCTCCTGCGGTAAGCGCTGGAAGCTGCCGGACAGCCGAATGAGCGTCTGGATGAACATCAGCGGCTGAGTTGATGGGAGGAATCGGTCATGAAGCATTCTGATGCAGGCGGTCAGAGACGCAGAGGCATCGTCATTCACGCCCAGGACTGCGGGGAGCTGTGGGCTTCCCGGCTGGAGCGGGACACCTGCGGCCTGAATTTGCTGGGCATCCACCCGGAGGGCGGCCCTGCTGCCCATGAGTCGCTGGAGCAGGCTCTCGCTCTGCAGAAAACAACGGAATTTGCGGATTTCTGCAGGCGGATGCACCGGCTGGGCATCGCCGTGGAGTGGGAGATGCATGCGCTGTCGTGGCTGGTGGAGCGGAGCTTGTTTGATACCCGCCCCCACTGGTTCCGGGAGGAAAACGGCGTCCGGGTGCGGCAGCTGAACTGCTGCGCTTCGGAGCCGGAGGTGCTGGAGCATATCAAAGAGCGCTCGTACCAGCTGGGACGGATGCTCCGCCCGGACACCCACCGCTACGCCCTGTGGCTGGACGATGTGGCCTCCGGCAGCTGTCAGTGTGAGCGGTGCCGCAGTCTGTCTCCGGCGGATCAGGCCATGATCCTGACCAACGCCATGGCAGAGGGCCTGCAGGCGGCGGATTCCAAAGCGGCGGAGAGCTATCTTGCCTACCGCTCGACGCTGGAGGTGCCTACCATCCGGCCGCGGGAGAATGTCTATCTGGAGTACGCGCCCATCGACCGGGATCATCACCGGAGCCTTTTCGATCCGGACTGTGAGGTCAACCGGAGGGAGAGCGCGAGTCTGCCTGCGCTGCTGGATTTCTTCGGCAGAGAGCATGCCAAGGCGCTGGATTACTGGATGGACAACTCCCTGTTTTCCAATTGGACCCGCCCGCCCAAACGATTTGCGCTGGACGAGGCTGTCTGCGATGCGGATGTGCGCCGGTATGCGGAGCTGGGCTTTTGCGACATCACTTCGTTTGGCTGTTTTCTTGGGGAGGACTACCGGGCCCTGTACGGCGAGCCGGAGCTTGCCGCGTACGGAGCGATTCTGCAAAGGCATCTTGGCCGGTGATTCCGGCGGAGGCACTTTCGAAAATGAATCACCTGCAGCAAAAATTCCCACGGAGCCTTGGTTCCGTGGGAATTTCGTCTGTTTCTGAAAAGTTGTCCGTTACTCCTGCCGGATGGCTGTCAGAGCGCTGATCTTGACCGCCCGGTTGGCGGGGGAGAAGCCGGAGATCAGCCCCACCAGGGTCGAGAAGATCAGAGCGCCCACCACCAGCCACCAGGGAATGATGGAGGAGCCGCCGATGCCCCCGCCCATCATGCCGAAATAGTCGCTGCTGCCCCCTCCGGCCGAGAGGGTGTTGATGATGAATGAGATGATGTAGCTGATGCCCACGCCGATGACGCCGCCCGTGAAGCCGATGGTGCCGGCCTCCATCAGGAACATGGTCCGGATGTTGCTGACCAGACAGCCCAGCACCTTCATGACGCCGATCTCCCGGGTGCGTTCGTAGATGGACATGATCATGGTATTGGTGATGCCCAGCGCCGCCACCAGCAGCGAGATGGCGCCCAGTCCGCCCAGAATCATCTGCTGGCTGCGGGCCTGCTCCTCCATGGGCTTGCGGATGGATTCCATGCTGTTGGTCTCAAAGCCGTAGCTCTTGATGATCTCCTCCACGGCCTCCACATCCTTCATGTCCGCTACCTTGACCACGGCGTTCTGATAGGATTCCACCTTGTTCTTGTCGGTTTTGACGCCGTTGAGCTTTTTGTATTCCGCCTCCAGCTTTTTCAGGTAGTCGATGTCCATGAACACCGCCCAGCCGGGGGAGGGATTCTTGCTCCAGTCGCTGGTCAGTACGGCTGCGCACTTCAGCTTGTAGGTGGGCAGCTTTTTGCTGGACTGTCCGTCGGTTTTGTTGATGACCAGCTCCAGCTTGTCTTCCATCACATCCACAAAGGGGTCTTCTCCATAGCGGGCCCAGCCGCCGTTGCGGGATTTGGGATTATAGAAATCGTACACCGCGTCCGCGCCGAACAGCACGACGCCCTCGTAATTGCCGTCGGTGGGCAGCTCTCCCTGATCGGTGGTGTAGCCCAACGCGCTCAGGGCATTCATATCCACGCCCATAATCTGCCCCGAGTACTGGTATTTGCCGCTTTTGATGGTGAAGCAACCCCACTGCTCAGGGGTATAGCACGGTGTGACCGCCGTGACCTTTGGGAGCTCCCGGAAGCTCTGCAGCATGGCGTCGTCCAGGGGCTGGTCGGTGACCGTGCCGTAGTTGTAGACGCTGATGACCGTCAGGTCGCCCATCTGAGCCAGGGCCTCCTCCTGGGTCTTCTGCAGACCCAGGCCCAGGGAGACCATGATGACGATGGCGCAGGTGCCGATGACCACGCCCATGACCGTCAGCAGGGTTCGCACCTTCCGCTTGAGAAGGTTGCTCAGACACATGACGATCATATCTTTGATTTTCATTGTCTCAGCCCTTCCTGTCAGTCGTCATAATCGTCTTCTTCTTCCAGCTTTTTAGCAGCCTTTTTCTTTCTGACCTTGATAATGATCACCACGGTGCCAACGACGACCAGCAGAGCGCCCGCGCCGATGAGGATCCAGCCCCACAGGGGCAGACCCTGCTGCTCCGGTTCAACGGGGCCAACGGGATCGATGGGTTCGTCCGGCACATCCCAGTTCATCTCCTCCACTTCCACGGTGAAGGGGCGCTCGACTTCCTTCAGATTGCCTGCCGCGTCCTCATAGCTGAGGATGAATTTGCCCTCGACGGTGCCGGGAGCCTCGGGGTTCAGGGTGACTTCGTAGTAATCGCCGGTGCCGGATTCCACGTTGCCCACATAGCTGGTGGCCTCGCCGGTGGTGAAATTGGTGCCCTCCACCCGGATGGACAGGTTGTAGATGCTGCTCTTGCCCTTGTTCACATAGGAGATGCTGGGCTGCAGGCTGTCGCCGAACATGACGGGACCCCAGACCGAGACCTCCTCCACCTCAAACCGGTCGGGCTGGGTGACGGGGATGGTGATGGTTTCGCTGTCATCGATGGTAACCCGCTCGTTGTCCAGCACGGCTTCATAGCTGACCGAAACATCCAGACCGTAGGACTTGGGCGGCGCATCCGCCTTGACCAGCAGATCGATGGTTTCGGTGAAGATCTGCCCCGAGCCCACGCTGGGGATAAAGAAGGTGTTGGAGGAGTTGGCGGGGGTGAAGACGCCACCGGTGGCATCGTCTGCCGCCGAGGAGATGGTCATCTTGACATTTTCAATGGAGGAGACCGCGCTGGTGTTCTTCATGTTCAGGGTCAGCCGGAAGGTCTTGCCGCCCTCTACCGAGGAACCGCCCTCTTCGGTGATTTCGCCGTCGGTCAGACCGGCGAAGCTGTAGCTGTCGATGACCACCCGGGGCTTGGAGGCCTTGGGGCCGTCTTCTTCGGCGGACTCGGCGGGCTTGCCTTCCACCGGAACAAAGACCCTGGCGCTGCCGGAAACCTCGCCGCAGGAGGCGGTGACGTTCAGAATCTGGTTGCCGGAGGTCATGCTGGCGGCGGTCAGCAGGTTGTAGCTCACATTGGCGCTGGCGCCTGCGGCCAGGGAGTTGATGGTCTGGGTGTCCATGCCGCCGTTGACGGTGATGCCGTCGGTGGACAGGCCGTCCAGCAGCACCCGGACATTCTGGCAGGCGGTGCTGCCGGTGTTTTTGACGGTCAGGGTCAGCCTGAAGCCGGTGCCCGCCTTGATGGTATTTTTGTCCAGACTGTAGTTTTCAATGGACAGGCCGCTGTTCTCCTCGGTTTCGGCCTTGCCCACCACCTTCAGGTTGACCTGCAGGGATTCCTGTACCTGCTGGCCGTCGTATTTGTAGACGGAGGTCAGGGTGATGGGGTAGACGCCGCTTCTGGCTCCGGTATCGGCGCTGAGGGCCAGCTTCAGCACCTGATCCTTGGTGGTGCGGGTGAAGTTCAGCTCCTGCATGGAGGTGGCGGTGTTGAAGTAGATGCCGTCGGGCAGGGAAGCGGTGATCTGGGTCTTGCCGGCATAGCGGGAGCTGGCGCCGGTGCTGGTCAGGGGGATGGAGATGGTTTTGGTCTCGCCCGCCCTGATCTCAGGCAGAGCGGTGCCCTCCTTGACGCCGATCAGATTGCCGGTGGGGGTGGTGGGCGTGACGGGCTCCTCGGGCTCGTCGTCGGTGGGGATAAAGCCGCTGACCCGGGCAGAGGTGGTCTGACCGCCCACTTCGATGTACAGAGAGGTGGCGCCGGAGCCGGTGTAGGACAGGGTGCCGGAGGCGGTGGAGAGGGAAGCCCTTCCATCGGTGAAGCTGGCGCTGATGGTATCGGTGCCAGCCAGGCCGCCCACGCCGGAGACGGTCACATCGTGATCGCCATTTTCCACCGAAGCCCCTGTCAGGGTCAGCGCGATCACAAAGCGCTCGCCGGCGCTGACGCTGTCCGGCACCAGTGAAGCCGAAGCGCTCAGCCCCGCTGCCCGAACCGGCAGAGCAGTCAGCAGAAAGGCGATCATCATTCCAAATGCCGCCGCCAACCCGACGGCGCGTTTTGCAAAGGTTCTGTTCATATCATTTCTCTCCTGTTGTCAGATTGTCTTCCGGATCAGATGATGCGGATGGAGCTGCGGTCTGCTCCGGCTGATCGGGGGCTTCCTTTTCGGAGGGCTGCTCCGGCTCTCCCGCGGGAATCAGGGATTGATTGGGGGTGTCGCTGATGATGGCGCCGTCCACCAGCCGGACGATCCGGTCGGCGTACCGGGCGATCTCCTGATCGTGGGTGACCAGAATCAGGGTTTCCCCGTGGGTTCTGGCCATCCGGACGATCATTTCCATGACCTCCAGGGTGGTGTGGCTGTCCAGGTTGCCGGTGGGCTCGTCGGCAAAGACGATTTTCGGCTTCGCCACGAAGGCCCGGGCGATGCCGACCCGCTGCTGCTGGCCGCCGGACATCTGGGTGGGCTTGTGCTTCATCCGCTGACCCAGTCCCACCGCCTTGAGCATCTTCCGCGCCTCCCGGACGCGGGTCTTTTTGTCGATGCCCCGGAACATCAGAGGCATGGCCACATTTTCCACAGCGGTCTGGGTGGGCATCAGGTTGTAGGACTGGAAGATGAAGCCAATGTTTTTTTGCCGGAACAGGGCCAGCTGCCGCTCGCTCATGGCGGTGATGTCGCTGCCGTCGATGAGCACCTGGCCTTTGGTGGGCTTTTCCAGCCCGGCCATGATGTTCAGCAGGGTGGACTTGCCGCTGCCCGAGGTGCCCAGAATGCAGCAGACCTGCCCTTCCTCAATGGAAAGGTTGATCCGGCTCAGGGCCACCACCCGTTCCTGATCGATGCGGTACACCTTCCGCAGATCCTTTACTTCAATGAGGCTCATGTGAAACGGCCTCCCTCCTTTGCATCCGTGTGGTTTATGCGTACTAACTGTACTATTTTGTTTAGTACAATTCACACCTAGAGTATAGCAGTCTTATTTCGGACTGTCAAGAGGCATTTTTCTTTGCTCCAAAAACTGTATCCATAATCTATACGCTTCAGCAGGGGGAAATGTTTCACTTTTTCCGGAAAAATTTTACCTGCCGGTCAAAAGGGCGCAGTCCCGGCCGCGAGTCGGTCCGGCCGGGCGCTCAGGCGGTTTTCGGCGGGGCAGGGGCGTTTTTTTCAAAATCGGCGCACCTTTTCCGGATTTCCTCATAGTATGTAGTACAAAAGCCCACAAGGAGGATTTGATATGGCAGAGAACAATACTTATGGCGGCGCTTCCGGTGCGGGCTGCTTCAAGGAAGCGGTCAGCGTCAACACGGGACGGGTGTACGACAGCTGCTCGTCCAAGGACTGTCTGGAGGATCTGCGGGTCTACTTCACCCAGTGCGGGCAGGCACAGATCAACAACGCCCAGAATGTCAAATGCCGCAGGGTGGAGGTCATCCATGTGGCCATGGATGTGGAAAGCGTGCCCTTTAATCAGGGCTTCTGCTCGGTGGATCTGACCTTCTATTTCCTGGTGACCCTGGATGTCTACACCGCCTGCAGCTGTGCCTCTGCCGCGCCGGCGGTGGTGCAGGGACTGGCGATCTTCAGCAAAAAGGTCATCCTGTACGGCGCGGAGGGCAATGTCCGCAGCTTCCGGTCGGACTGCGCCGAGGACATCTGTGACTGCCGGATGCCCTCTGACGCGCCCACTGCCCGGGTACAGACGGTGGATCCCATCTGCCTGTCGGTGCAGCTGACCGGCTGTCCCAAGCCGGAGGACGGCAGCACGGTGGTTCCGCCCACCATCAACGGTATCTTTGACGGAGAGCTGCTCTCCTGCCCGGCGGATCAGTATGTGTATGTGTCCATCGGCCTGTTCTCGATTGTTTCGCTGGAGCGGGATGTGCAGATGATGATCCCGGTCTACGATTACAGCGTGCCCGAGAAGGAGTGCGTTTCCGCAGTGGCCAGCGATCCCTGCGAGCTGTTCCGCCGGATCCGCTTCCCGGTCAGCGAGTTCTTCCCGCCCCGGATGGCCGATCAGGGCTGCGGCGGCGACCATCAGTAGCCTTCCCGTTTTCCGGCACAGAGCCGAAAGCCCCCGCATCCGCAGGTCGGACGCGGGGGCCGGCTCATGGGGCGGCTTTTTCAATGAGCCCGCAGGCCAGCCGCTCACCGGCGTTTCCGGCGGGCTGACTGGTGAAGTCATCCGCACCGGCGTGCAGGATGACCGCCTTGCCCAGCACCTCCTGCAGGTGAAACCGGTCGGTCAGAAACACGCTGTAGGCCCACTGTCCCACCGCCAGGACCGGCGGCAGATCCCCGGCGTGGCAGGGGTGGGGAAGATCCCCGGGGTTGTAGTGGCCCAGCGCGTCGGCAAAAGCAGGCTCGCCGGTACAGGCTGTGCCATTGTGAATGTGCAGGGCAAAAAAGCCGCAGCCCCTGGAGGGGCGGGGGAGCCCGGCAAAACAGACCTGACAGACAACCCCGAGGTCGGTCTGCCAGAAGAGAACTTCGCCGGAAAGGGCCGGAGCAGCGCTGCTTCCCATGAGGCTGGCCCGAGCATCGGGCGGAAAGGACTGGACAAGGCGCGGCAGGGTGCAGAAGGGCACCTGGTCGGAAAGGGTCATGAAGCTTCCTCCTTTGGTCGGGAATGCTTCAGTGTATGCGCGAAACCGGATCTCGTTTCTTCCATCGAATTTCCAGATGGAAAAAGCCATGATTTTTTGCAAAAAGTAAAAAAGATAATGGAAAAAGCTTGACATTTCGGCCCGGATACGGTATCATATGTATAAGCGTAAAAAGGTTGGGTGAGATATGACATGATGGATACACCTCCGGCGGATTTGTCTGCGCTGACCGATGAAGAGCTGGCAGAGCTCAGTCGGACAGAGGGAAAAGCCGAGGCCGTTCTCATTTCCCGTTATCTCTCACTGATCAACCGGATCGCTTATCGACATTGTGGGATTCTAGATTTTGACGATCTGGCGCAGGAGGGCTGTATCGGCCTTCTGGACGCCATCGCAAGCTTCGATCCCGCCAAAGGTGCGTCCTTCCGGACCTATGCGCAGGTATGCATCCAGAACCGGGTACAAAAGGCGTTGGACAAAGCCCGGACGGATAAGGCGCGGCTTTTGTCGGAAAGTGTTTCTCTGGATGAGATCGCAGACAGCGCGCTCTCTTCGGAGCCCACTCCCGAGCAGGCCTTTCTTTCCCAGGAATGGCTGGAAACGCTGCGCAGGCGCATGGATGAGCTTCTTTCCCCCTTGGAACGGAAGGTTTTCTTTGCACACCTTGGCGGATTCGATTATCAAACGATCGCTGATACACTCCATATTTCGCCGAAATCGGTTGATAATGCTCTGCAGAGGGTCCGAAAGAAATTGAAGACCATTGCGCGGCCGTAAGCGCCGCCAGACGGGTGACCGTCTTTGTCCTTTGTGGTGCCCATATAGCTTAATCGCCAGAGCGTTGCGTCAGTAAAGGTGACGGTGCGAGTCCGTCTGCGGGCAAACAAACCATTTCATTTTTAACCAAGCGAGGTATGGAACATGTATCAGGATGAAACGTTAGTATGCAAAGACTGCGGCCAGGAATTCGTTTTCACCGCCGGTGAGCAGGAGTTCTACGCTGAAAGAGGCTTTGAGAACAAGCCCCAGAGATGCAGAGACTGCCGCAACGCCCGTAAGAACGGCGGCGCTGCCAAGCCCCAGAGAGAGATGTTCACCGCTATCTGCGCTTCCTGCGGCAAGGAAGCCCGTGTTCCCTTCAGACCCCGTGAAGATCGCCCTGTTTACTGCAGCGAGTGCTTCGCGAAGATGAAGGCCGAATAATCTCAGCGACGATCAGAGCCCGACCGGAGGAAACTCCGGCCGGGCTTTTCGTTTGTTTCAGCGGCAGATATGGCTGGTGATGCAGTCGTACCAGTGGACATAGGTCTCGCCGTTGACGGTCAGTCGCTCCATATCCGGCAGCAGCTCGGTCCAACGCCCGCCGTACTGCTGCGCTTTCCAGTCATTGCGGTTGAATCTGCGCCAGAGGACGGTTCGGCCGCTCTGGTCGAGGAACTGCTCGGTCGCCATGCCGTCGTCGTAGGTTTCGATGTCCATGACACAGATGGTGTCGTATGACCTGCCGCCGATGGTGACCACGTACCGTCCCACTACATCCAGCAGAAAGGCTTTGTCTGCAGTGGTGACGATGCTGCCCTCCCTCCGGATGTCCCCCTTGGGCGCGAGCTGCACCTCGTTGCCGCAGTTGTTCTCTCCGAAGCCCCAGTTTTTGGTGAAAGGCTCTCCGTCCAGAAAGGTGATATAGGCTGTCGTGTCGCCGTCACGATAGGAGGCGGCCAGATACCGGCAGTGGGTGTCGGTCAGCTGGGCGACGAACCGCCGCTCCAGCTTTCTGGCGGCGATGACGTCCTTTTCCGGTGAGCCGTCAAAGGGCGTCTCCACCGCAGTGATCTCCACTCCTTCGATGCCGTGTACCCGTGCCTTGCCGGTGACGGCCATCTCAAACAGGCAGCTGCATCTGCGGGAGGGGTAGTCGTAGATGCCCCAGCTGAGGGATTCTCCCAGCTTCGGTACCAGAAACCACCCCATCAGCTCCTCCCACCGTATCGGGAAGGGCGGCAGGGAAGAGGGCTCAATGGTATACGCGGGCAATGTGTCGGGAATCTTCTGCATGGTGTTTCCTCCTTTTGGTGGGTAAGGGTAGAGCTTCCGGAACTGCTCCCGGGCGGTGTGAAGCCGGCTTTTGACGGTGCCGACCGGAATGTCCAGCCGCTTTGCGATTTCGGCCTGGGATAGCTCGGCGAAATAGTACAGTTGCAGGATTTGCCGCTGCCGGCTTTCCAGAGCAGCCAGCGTCTGCTGCACTGCTTCAATGACCCGGTTGGGCGGATGATGGGCGGGTGCCGTTTCCGGCAGTTCCTCCAGCGGCAGCTCCGGATGCTTTGCGCGCTGCCGGAACCAGTCATTGCAGCGGTTCCGGGCGATGGCCAGAATCCAGCTCTTAAAAGCAGCAGGATCCTTCAGCTGGCCGAATTTCCGGTAAGCTGTGACGAATACCTCCTGGATCACATCGTCAGCATCCGCCTCAGCGGGCAGCCGAAACTTCACATAGCGCTCCACCGCGCCCCGGTGCGCAGCCAGCAGGGTTTCAAAGGCTTGCACCGCTTCACCTCCTTTCACCTTTACAGACGATTCAAAAGGACGAAAAGTTCACTTCCCGCAAAAAAGAAGCGGGTTTTTCCGCCCTTAACTCTTCATTCTCCACTTAACTAAAAAGGAGCGGACATCTTTGCCCGCTCCCTTCTCTGTTTTCGGCTTTTGACGATCCGCTTTTACAGCTTCACCTTGATGACCATCTTTTTGGAGTCGCCGCCCTCGGGGTGACGGCAGCCGGGCATATGGGCGTCCTGGGGGAAGAAGACGGCAAAGTCGCCGGCTCTGAACAGCAGCTCGACACCGGTTTCGGCGGTGCAGTAGCCAATGTCCTTCTGGTCGTTGTACTCACCCATGGGGGCGCAGTTTGCCAGCGCGGTGTCCAGCATCCGCTCGCCGCCCGCCAGCACCAGCTGGATGTCGGCGTAGCTGCGGTGGTACTCGTAGCGCTCCTTCTCGGCGGGCAGATCGGTCAGATCGTAGATGGTGGCGTAGACCTCCTTGCCGTCGATCTCATACTTGCCGGCGGGTTCCCCCGAGAAGTCCCGGCTCAGCATGAACTG
>JAQXNQ010000392.1 GCA_029098085.1 Oscillospiraceae bacterium | reverse complement strand
CCTTGACCAGCATGGAGTCGGAATGACCGTGATAGCATCCGGCAAATTTGATGATTTTGCTGCGCCCCGTGGCGCCTCTGGCCAGACGCAGAGCCGACATGACCGCCTCCGTGCCGGAGTTGACCATGCGAACCATCTCGATGCCCGTCATGCGGCATACCAGCTCGGCCATTTCCACCTCGATTGCGGTGGGCGCGCCGAAGCTCAGACCCTTTTTGACAGCCTCCTGTACGGCGCGTTCTACATTTTCGTTGCAGTGACCCAGGATCAGCGGCCCCCAGGAGCAGATCAGATCGATGTATTCCTGTCCGTCCGCGTCCCATACATGGCTACCCATCCCCCTTTCCAGGAAACGGGGATACGTTCCGACGGCGCGGCAGGCCCGCACCGGAGAATTGACGCCGCCGGGCAAAACCCGCTGCGCCGCCTCAAACAGACTTTCCGATCTCGTCATTATCCCAGCTCCCCTCTTCGCATGGCCTGGGCCAGCTCCTTGGCAAAATAGGTAATCAAAATATCCGCGCCAGCCCGATAGATGGACAGAGCGCTCTCGCACATGACTCGATGCTCGTCAATGAGGCCCGCCGCGCCGGCTGCCTTGATCATGGCATACTCGCCGCTGACGGAGTAGGCTGCCATGGGCAGGTCGAAGGCATCGGAGCACTCCCGGATGATGTCCAGATAGCTCAGGGCTGGTTTCACCATAAGTATATCCGCACCTTCCTCCACATCCAGAGCGCATTCCTTGATGGCTTCCTTCCGGTTGTGGGGGTCCATCTGATAGCCCCGGCGATTGCCAAAGGCAGGCGCCGATCCGGCGGCGTCCCGGAAGGGGCCGTAAAAAGCAGAAGCGTACTTTGCGGAGTAGGACATGATGGGCGTTGTCTCAAAACCGTTTTCATCCAGAATGTTCCGAATGGCGGCGACACGGCCGTCCATCATATCGGAGGGGGCGACCATATCGGCGCCGGCCTGGACATGGGACAGCGCCGTCCTGGCCAGAACCTCCAGGGTTTTGTCGTTGTCCACTGTATGATCGTGAAGAATGCCGCAGTGGCCGTGGTCGGTATACTCACACATGCACACATCCGTAATCACATAGCAATCGGGGTATGCCGCTTTGATGGATCGGATGCCCTGCTGCACCACGCCGTTGGGATCCCACGCAGAGGAGCCGCAGGCGTCCTTGTGGGCCGGAATGCCAAAAAGCAGCACGCGGCTGACGCCGGCATCCATGCACGCCGCGATTTCCTCGGAGACCCGATCCGGAGAATAGCGGAACTGACCGTCCAGCGACGGGATCGGTTCCCGGATGTTTTCCCCTTCCACCAAGAACAATGGATAAACCAGGCTGTCCGGAGAGACCCGGGTTTCCCGCACCATGCGGCGCAGGCTGTCGCAAGTCCGCAATCTGCGGGGGCGAATGGTAAGATTCATAGCGTTACACTTCCTTGATACATTGAATGAGAGATTCTATGGTGGCTTCCGGAGCCGTCACTGCACAGATGCCGTGCCGGATGGCTTCCGCCGCCGTCTGAGGCCCAATGCAGCAGCCGATCACATGGGACAAATCCGCGCCGGGAAGGCTTTTCACAAAGCCCCGCACGGTGGATGCGCTGGTAAAGCTCACCAGTACAGGCTTGTCCAGAAGTGACCTGACCTTCCCGGCATCAGGCGTTTCATATACTGTATCATAGCACGGAATGTCGGCAAAGGGAATGCTGTTTTTCGCAAAAATCTCTGGCAAGGCGCTGCTTCCCTGACTGGCCCTGCACAGAAGCACCGGGCCTTCCACCCGGGCCATGGCCGCGGCCAGATGCGCGGAATCATAGGTTTCCGGCACCAGATCCGCCATCACTCCGAATTTTTCCAGCTCACTCGCCGTCTTGGGGCCGATGGCCGCCAGCTTCAGGCCTGCGAGCGCCCTGGCGTCCCTTCCGGAGGAGTGCAGGCGGTCAAAGAAAATCCCGGGGCCCGCGGGGCTGGTGAATACCAGCCATCGGTACTGGTTCAGATTCTCAATGGCCTGATCGAGATCAGGACAGGCCGATCTTGGAACGGTGCGAATGCAGGGATACTCTGTCACATCGGCGCCAAGTTCGCGCAGCTGCCCGGCAAGGGCGCTGCTGCGCTCCGCCGGACGGGTGATCACCACGCTCTTTCCCTTCAGGGGCAGATGGTCGAACCAGTCGAAGCGATCCGATAGGCTGCAGACCCTGCCCACCACGATGATGGCTGGGCTCTTGATGCAGGCGTCCCGGGCAGCTTCGGGCAGCTTCTCCAGGGTGGACACCACCTTCCGCTGACTCGGCAGGGTTCCGCGTTCCACCACTGCCGCCGGCATGGACGGCTCCATACCCGCTTCCAGCAGCCCCTGACAGATCTTCGGCAGGGAAGTGACCCCCATCAGAAACACCAGCGTTCCTCCGGTGCGGCGAAGCGCGTCAAAATCAATGTGCAGCTGCGCACCCGCCCTGGCATGACCGGTGATGATGTGCAGCGACGAACAGAAATCCCGGTGCGTCACCGGAATTCCCGCGTACGCCGGAACGGACAGGGCCGACGTCACGCCGGGAACCACCTGAAAGTCTATTCCATGCTCTGCCAGAAGTTCCAGCTCCTCGCCGCCCCGCCCGAACAGAAAGGGGTCGCCGCCCTTGAGGCGCACCACCCGCTTGCCCGCCTGGGCTTTTTCCAGCAGAATCCGATTGATCTGCTCCTGAGGTACCAGATGGTGGCTGGACTCCTTGCCCACGTCGATGGTTTCTGCTCCGGAGGGAATCAGCGCCAGAATGGCAGGACTTACCAGCCGGTCAAATACCACGACATCGGCTTGCTCCAAAGCCTGACGGCCCTTTTGGGTCAGCAGTCCGGGATCGCCGGGGCCTGCGCCCACCAATATTACATTGCCCTTCATGCGCATCACATTCCTTTCTTCAGAGCTTCCGCCAGGGCGATTCCCAAAGCCTGCGCCCGGGATTTTTCCCCGGTTTTCGTTCCCCGGCGCACGACCGTCTCGTCCGCGCTCACATACAGGCCCGTGAGGGCAAGATTCTCGCCCTCCACCACGGCGTAGGCTGCCACGGGAGAGCTGCATCCGCCGTTCAGAGCCCGGACGAAGGCCCGCTCCGCCATGGCGCAGCAGGCGGCGTCCCGGTTATGGAGCGTTGCCAGGCACGAGGTGTCCATTCCTTTTCTGGTCTGCACGGCCAGGATACCCTGACCCGCCGCCGGTAAAATCTCCTCCGGATCAAAATACCGGCTGATGCGTCCTTCCAGGCCCAGGCGTTTCAGTCCCGCCGCCGCGAGAACCAGGGCGGAAAACTCGCCGTCCTGGAGCTTTTTCAGCCGCGTTTGCACATTGCCCCGGACGGGCTTTACTTCCATTTGGGGAAACAGCGCCTTCAGCTGCAGCTGTCGCCGACGAGACGAACAGCCGATGGGTCTGGATGGATCCAGCTGCGAACCTCCCTCAGGCAGTACCAGCGCATCCCGGGGATCCTCTCGACGGGAGAACGCCGCCAGAGGCAGATCTTCCGGCACATCCATGGGCATGTCCTTCAGAGAGTGCACCGTAAAATCCACCCGTCCATCCCGCAGGGCATGATCCAGCTCCCTGACAAACAGGCCCTTTCCGCCAATCTGGTCCAGGGTCTTGTCCAGAATTCGGTCGCCGGTGGTCTTCATGGTTATCAGCTCCAGCTCCGCATGGGGAACCGCCTGTCGGATGGCATCCATCACTATTTGGCTCTGGATCACTGCCAGGGCGCTCTCCCGGCTGCCAACTCTGATTTTCATTCCAACTCCTCCAGTATCTTGCGAATCTCCCTGGCTGCCCGGGCGGTTTTGTGGTGACTCTTTCCGGAGGATACCACTCCCGCCACCAGGTTATCTCCGGTACAAACGGCTGGAAAATAGAAGCTGCATTCCGCCTCGCAATCGGCCACGGATACGGGAATGCCCAGACGGCGGGCTTCCTCGCCCACCTGGTGGTTGACATGCCGGTCATTCGTGGCGGCGATGGCCAGAAATGCCCCTTCCAGATCGCCGGGCGCATAGGCTCTGGGAAGATAGGTGATTCCGTCGGTTTTGCCCTTCAGAGTCGGGGAAATCACAACGATTTCACAGCCGAAGAGCCGAAGGGTGCCGATTCTTCTGGCGGCAATGGTTCCGCCGCCGACCAGCACCACTTTCTTCCCGCTCAAATCCAGAAACAGAGGGAACCTTGGCGGCCGTTCCGGCGCAGTCTGCCACCGCCGCCACTGGAGGAATTTATCCAATTCCTCTCCGGCAATGGCCCGCATGGCCTCTACTTCTTCCGCTCTGCCGGGGCCGTCTGTTCCCAAAGCATCCGTATCGTAGCAGCGCAGTATTCCGGCGCAGGCGGGATCAATGTCTCTGGGCACAGCCAGATCCACCGCCACTCTGGGCGGCTGTTGTATCGCCTGCAGCTGCGTAAGCGTCAGCGTATAGTGGGGGCTGGCGGTGGCGGAAACCAGGGCGTCCGCACCCTCCATGGCGGCAAAGCGCTCCTCATAGGGAACCGCAGCGCAGCCGGCAGGTACCACGGTATGCCCGTGGCGGTAGGTGCGCAGGGTGATCTGAACCCGGGCTCCGGCGTCGCGCAGCAGCTCCGCCGCCAAGCGGCCCATCTGCCCGTTTCCGATGACCACAATCCTCTTTCCTGCCAGCTCTCCCAGCTCAAGCTGCAAAACTTCCCGGCAGCGACTTCCCATGGACGGCACGCCCCGGGTCACGGGAACCTCCGTTCTGGCTCGTTTCCCCGCAGTCACTGCCCGGCGGAACAGAGCCGCCAGCACCGGATCCACAGTTTTTTCTTCCTGAGCCAGCTCCATGGCGGTACGAACCTGGGTGATGATCTGGTTCTCTCCCAAAATCTGGGAGTGAAGCCCGCAGGCGACCTCCATCAGGTGTCTGGCAGCGTCGGTTCCTGTGCGGGTGGTAAAATAGGACGCAAGCTCCGCCTCCGGCACACCGGCTCCCCGGCACAGCAACCGCCAGGGCGTTTCCGCCTCGCCGCTGAGATACAGCTCCGTTCGGTTGCAGGTGGACAGCAGCACGCAGCCCTCCACCCCCGGCTGCTGGCGAAGCCACACCAGCAGGGCTTGCACTTGTTGCCGGGAAAATGCCAGCCGCTCCCGCTGGGCGATGGATGCCTGATGGCAGTCCAGACCCGACATTACGATGCTCATACATTTCCTCCTTTGGCAATGACCAGAGAGAAATAACCGGATGGTTCCTGAAGCTGGGAGAAGTCGGGATATACCCGCTCGTTGGCCATGGTACAGTTTTCCACCATGGACGCCCCGTCCAGCATTCCCTTCTCGCGCAGGACCTTCTGCAGCTCCAGAATCGATTTTCCTGACTTCATAAATACCTTATTGCCCGGCACATCCAGCAATTCCTCCTGCCTGTGGGAAGCCGGGATGATCAGAAGCGGTTCCGATCCCTGGCACAGGGAGGTATTCAGCCGCGCGGCCGCCGCGCAGAAGGAGGGTACGCCGGGGACAATCTCCACCGCATAACCCTGCTGCCGCACCCTTTCGTGGATGTACATATAGGTAGAGTAGACCGCGGGATCTCCCAGGGTCAGGAACGCCACCTGT
>JAQXNQ010000391.1 GCA_029098085.1 Oscillospiraceae bacterium | reverse complement strand
CTGCCGTCCCTGTTCTCCGGGGTGCTGACCATCGTGGGCACCGTGGCCATCATGCTGTACTACTGCTGGCAGCTGGCGCTGCTGAGCTGCGCCACCGTCCTGCTGACCTTCCTCGCCACCAAGATCCTGTCCAAAAACGTCCGGAAATTCTCCCGTAAGCGGCAGATGCTGCTGGGACAGCTCAACGGCACGGTGGAGGAAATGATTTCCGGCTACCGCACAGTGGTGGCCTACAACCATCAGGACATCACCACCGAAGAGTTCTGCGAAACCTCCGACTCCCTGACCAAAGCGGGCATCAAGACCGATGTCTTCAGCGGCGTCATGGGGCCGATCATGAACTGCATCGGCAACATCGGCTTTGTGATCATCGCGGCCTTCGGCGGATACTTTTCCATCAGCGGCCTGATCTCGGTAGGCATCATCTCCGCCTTCATCGTCTACGCCAAGCAGTTCAGCCGCCCCATCAACGAGATCGCCCAGATCGACGGCCAGCTGCAGACTGCCATCGCCGGCGCGGAACGGGTGTTCCATGTGCTGGACGAGGAAAGCGAGGAGATGTCCGGCGAGGCCCTGCAGGCCAACGACGGCGCTTCGGTCAGCTTCCGGGATGTGAACTTCTCCTATGTCCCCGGCCACCCGGTGATCCGAGACTTCTCCCTGACCGTTCCCTCCGGCAAAAAGGTGGCGCTGGTGGGCTCCACCGGCAGCGGCAAGACCACAGTGGTCAACCTGCTGATGCGGTTCTATGACATCGACAGCGGCAAAATCACCATCGACGGCCAGGACATCGCCGGCACCGCCCGGGACAGCCTGCGGAAGGATGTGGCCATCGTGCTGCAGGACACCGTCCTGTTCGCCGACACCGTCCGCAACAACCTGCTCTACGCCAACGAAGATGCCAACCAGGCCCATCTGGACGAAGCGGTCCGGATGAGCTGCTGCCGGGATATGCTGGATCAGCTGCCCCAGGGCTACGACACCATGCTCACCGCCGGAGGCGCCAACATCAGCCAGGGACAGCGGCAGCTGCTGGCCATCGCCCGTGCCTTCGTGGCAGATCCCAAAATCCTGATTCTGGATGAAGCTACCTCCAACGTGGACACCCGAACCGAAAAGGCTATCCAGAGCGCCATGCAGCGGGTCATGCAGGGCCGCACCAGTATCATCATCGCCCATCGCCTCTCCACCATCCGGGACTCGGATCTGATCGTGGTCATGGATCACGGGCAGATCGTCGAGCAGGGCAACCACGAGGAGCTGCTGGCCCGGAAAGGCAAGTACTACGATCTGTATATGACCCAGTTCGCGGGATTCGCCACCTGAGACAGCTCCCCATCTTTGCCGTCCGATCAACAGGCGTTCATTCAGCATCCAGGGATAAAATGAAAAGTCCGGGCTTTCACCGGACTTGCCATAACAAAAAGCCGGCGCTGCCTGCACCGGCTTTTTGTTTATGCTTCTTCTTTTTCCTTCGGAGCAGCGGACTCCATCAAAAGGGTCTGGGTCGGATAGGCAAACTCCACGCCGAGAGACGCCAGCGCATCCATAATGCGGAAATTGATGTCCTCCTTCACGGCGATATAATCTGCAAAAGCCGTATCCTTCGTGAAATAGGCTACCGTCAGATCCAGACTGTAGGCGGCAAATTCATTGAAGGCCACAATAATCACATCCGGATCCACTCTGGGATGCTCCCGGAGGATTTTCCTGATGGCCTCGTCTGCCTGCTGAAGCTGCTCCCGGCTGGTTTGATAGGTGACCCCCAGGGTCATTTCCACCTTCCTCTTGTTCATACGGGACCAGTTGATGATCGACGCATTGGCCAGCACCGAGTTGGGCACAATGATTTCCGCATCCTTAAAGGTACGGATATGAGTGCTCCGCAACGTGATGTCCGAAACAACGCCCTCCAGGCTGTCCGCCTGAATCCAGTCGCCCACCTGGAAGGGCTTGTCGGCAATGATCACCACACCGCCGAACAGATTGCTGGCCGTATCCTGCGCCGCCAGGGCAAAGGTCAGACCGCCCAGTCCAAGACCGGTGATCAGTCCGCTGATGTTGTAGCCCACCTCGTCCATAATAATGATGACAGAGAGCGCCAGCAGAATCACCTTCAGAATCTTGGAAAGGAAGAGCACAAGGGTCTTATCCAGTGTGCTTTTGCTTCCCTGAATGGCAGACACCACCGGCCCGGTGGCATCCATCGCAGCCCAGGTGATGCAGACGATGAGAGAAATCTTCAAAGCCATCAGCAAAAACGCCGCCAGCTTTCCCGCGCCCGGCCAAAAATGGGTCTGCAGAATCGATGCAAACAGATACACCGCCAGCACGGTCAGAAAGGCCACAGCGGGCCGCTGCGCGGCATCGATAATATCCGCTGCCCCGGAAAAATGTGCGGTCAGCTTCTTCAGTACCCGGCACAGCAGGCTGACGATCTTTCTGCGCAGCACCAACAGCAGAACGCCCGCTACCAAAGCGGTGATCACCGCCAGCACATGAGGCAGAATGCTCGCAGAAAAATTCATTAAAAAAAGTGCAATTTCTTCCAAGTGAACGACTCCCTTCTGAAGCAGCCAAAGGCTGCCATTCTCTGTGCTCATTGTAACACGAAGCAGTCCCAAATTCAACCAGAAAGGACAAATATTCCCCTGAAAAAATTGCAGACCGGCGGTCATACTAGTACTGCCGGACGATCCGGCCCGCCGTTATTCTTTCCGGCATCCGGAAGCTCCTTCAGCGCCGCATGCATCGACCGGCAATCCACCAAAGAAAGTGATGCCATTGAAACGGAAAATCACCGTCAGAATCAAGCCTGACAAATATCCGCCTGTATCCTTTGGGCACTGCAACACCGACCCCATGGGCATGTACACCGGCGTTCCTCTGAATGAAGACGAGGAGCCCATACAGGATGCAGATGATCTTTAGACGAAGACAGGGCGGTCGGAGACGGCCTTCCTGCCCGCACAACCGAAAAAGCGCCCGGGTTCTTCAGGGGATCCGGGTGCTTTCTGTTATCAATCATGATGCGGAGACATCCGCCCGCCAGACGCCATCTTCTCCAATCCAGAATCCATCCGCTGTCCGGGTGCTGCACAGCATATGCCCGTCCGGTTCGGAAAAGCAATACCACTTGCCGTCCACATCCTGAAGCCAACCGGTTTTCATGGCGCCGGAGGATGTAAAGTAATACCAGCGGCCGTCCGTATCCTGAAACCAGCCGATCTTCATGGCGCCGGAGGATGTAAAATAATACCAGCGGCCGTCCGCATCCTGAAACCAGCCTGTTCGGGCTGCACCATCCTCGTCCAGGCAGTACCAGATCGTTTCCAGCTGAATCCATCCGGTTTGAAGATACCCTTTTTCATTAAAATAATACCGTTTGCCCGAAATCTCCAGCCAGCCCCGGGCGTACTTTCCTGTGGACAGGCGATACAGGCGCTCATCCCGACGCTTTACCCAGCCTGGCGACAGGACATCCGGGACGCTTTCATCGGAAACAGTGAGCATGGGCAGCGTCCTTTCCGTCACATCGCCGCAAACGGTGCACACTGCCTGCTGCAATCCGGTTGAAGTTTCAGTTGCCTGCCGTATGGTTACCCAGTCACCATACTCATGCTCCTTCACAGGCAGTACCCGATAGACTTCTCTTCCACAAATGCTGCACACGCCCTCTTCTTCTCCATCCTCCGTACAGGTAGCCTCCGTGCGCCAACTAACTTCTATAGAAGGATGCTGGCAGTCCTCCAGTGAAAAGCTGGAAGCTCCGTAAACCGGATTTTTCATCGACAGTCCAAACAAACACAAAGCGATTGTCAACAAATAAAGTCGTTTCCGCATCCCGTATCACCGTCACTTGAAGCTGATTGATTATGTCTGATTGACTTTATTATACGGTTTTCGACTTCTTTCGTCAATTTGCAAATTTCACATCTCTCTATATAAATTTTCTCTCTGACTTTGCTGCGAACCCGAAAAATCAGGTTGCTTCTGGTGAGAAAATGTGGTATAATAAAAAAGTATTCGGGTTTTGCCGCGGTGCCGGGCGTTCATTTTTCGGAATCTGGCGATCTTTCTGAAAATTGGGAGAGTAAAGCTTCTATCTCCTGAGAGAACGAGGAGCGGACACCTTTTGGGGAGGACCCCACCTTAAAACTTCATATACGTCTCCGTAGCTCAGCAGGATAGAGCATCCGCCTCCTAAGCGGCAGTTCGTTCAAGTCCTGCCAAACATGAAAATTGAATATTCCTGCATACGCCCCCGTAGCTCAGTTGGATAGAGCGGTCGCCTCCTAAGCGACAGGCCACTGGTTCGAACCCAGCCGGGGGTGCCAGAAAGCCCCGCTGCAAGCCGTTTTTTGATGGTTTGCAGCGTTTTTGTTCCCATTTCTCCCGGCGGTCGGTTCTCTGATGCCGGGAGGTTTTCATGCACTGCATGATGTATATTTGCTAATTGGACTCGAACGGTTTTCACAAGTTTGCTAAGGGAAAACGAGAATTTGCTAATTTGGATTCTCCGAACTACTTGCCGGCCGGTTGCGCCTGCTGCGCGATCAGCGCCGCCAGGGCATTGGCCAGCTCCGGCGACTTCTGAAGCTGCTCCACCAAACCTGCAAGGTCGATGGGCGCCGGTTCCTTCGGTTCTTCCGGAGGGCGTACCCCGCGCAGGTCAGGATTGGAGTAGAAGGCCGTTTCGAACTTCTGAGCGTTGACCTTTCGATCCTCATCCAGAATGTGTGCGTAGATACTGGTGATCATATCGACCTCAGCATGGCCCGTGTCGCCTTGGGTGGCCTTCAGATCGCCGTGGTTCAGTTTCAGCTTGTAGGTGGTACTGGAATGGCGGAGGGAATGAAAGACCACTCTGGGCAACCCCGCTTCCTCACGGAGCTTAGAAAACTCTTTCAGAATGATACGTTCCTCACAAGGGCGTCCATTGGGCAGCGATACCACCAGATTAAAGTCCTGATACTCGTCCCCCAGAAAGTCCCGCAGCTCATCCTGGGCCTTCTTCCACTCCCGCAGAATATAGGCAAGGGTTTTC
>JAQXNQ010000390.1 GCA_029098085.1 Oscillospiraceae bacterium | reverse complement strand
ACAGGGATTCCATTCGTCCCACAGGGTCGGAAACACCTCAAACTCCTGAAAGCCCAGGCTGAGATAGAACCGGTTTGTGGCGTCATATTCCGGGTACCGCCCCATCTGCACGGTTTTGACCTGCAGAAAGGAGTAGCCCTTTTGGGCCGCAAAGGCCTTTGCCTCCGCAAACAGCCGGGATCCGATGCCCCTTCGGTGGCATTCCTTCCGCACTCCCATGACATACAGCTCGGCCGTTGCCCTGCCCGTCTCCTCCAGACAGAGAAACCCAACCGGACCTTCTCTGTCAAAGGCGGCAAAGCAGGGCTGAGAGGCGCTTTTCGAAATGTACGCCTCTCTGGCCTCGGGGATGCCAAACCACTCGGGAAGTGCTTCCAGAATGGTTCGGGTGACCGTCTGCTTCTCCGCTCCGCTCCGGAGCTGCCGGATCATCAGCTCCATTTAATACGCCTGCACGCTGCGCAGCAGCACCCGATCCCGAGCGGAGGTGACGAAAATCCGCAGCTCCTGTACCGGATTACCGGACAGGGGACAGATCTTCTTGTGGCCGATGGTGGTGCCCTGATAGACCGGCTGCCAGTCGCCGAACTCGTCCCTTTGCTGCAGCACGAAGGTCTCCACCCGCTGGCCCTGGGCGATGTCCTCCTGCAGGGTCAGATAGTGAACAGGGCGCTCCCCGGGGAAGCGGAGAATCCAGGCCCGCTGGGTGTCGCCGTCGGGAAGGGGATCCTCGGTGAGAGCGGCGTCCCCGGTCAGGTCGTGGGCAAAGGTCTCCCGCAGCTTGTCGCCCAGCTCCCGCAGCCGCTGCACATCCCGGTCGTCAAAGCGGCCGTTTGGCATGGGCGGGATATTCAGATGGAAGCAGGCGTTGCCGCCCACCGAGTGCAGGTAGGTATTGAACAGCCGCTCCAGGGAATGGGGCTCCTCCTCGGGATGGTAGAACCAGCCGGGACGGATGGACATGTCCACCTCGGAGCCGACAAAGCAGAGGCCCTTGCTGTAGAGGATGTTGTTCAGGAAGCCGATGTCGGGGTCGTAGTTGTACATGTGGGACAGGGTGCCGGGGAGCAGGGCGCCGTTTGTCTGCGGCTCGGCGAACCAGCACAGCTCATGGGGCACCACCGCCCATTCCGCCGTTCGGGCGGTGCCGCTCTCGTTGCCGATCCAGCGGACGTCGGGGCCATGGTCATTGAAGATGGTGGCGCTGGGCTGGTATTTGCGGATCAGCTCGATGTAGCCGTCAAAATCGTACTCCTGTTTTCTGCCGTTGGGGCCCTCGCCGCAGGCGCCGTCAAACCAGACGTGGAAAATTTCGCCGTAGCCGGTGAGCAGCTCGGTCAGCTGGGCCTTGTAGTAGTCGTTGTAGGCATCGGTGCCGTAAAGGGGGCAGTTCCGGTCCCAGGGGGAGAGGTAGAAGCCGAACTGGATGCCGCCACGGCGGCAGGCCTCGGCCACTTCCCTGACAATGTCGCCCTTGCCGCCCTTCCAGGGGCTGTTTTTGATGGAGTGCTCGGTGTATTTGGAGGGCCAGAGACAAAAGCCGTCGTGATGCTTGGCGGTCAGCACCAGTCCCTTCATGCCGGCGGATTTGATGGCCTCCACCCACTGATCCGGGTCGAATTCGGTGGGATTGAAGATGGCGGGATCCTCCTTGCCGGTGCCCCACTCCAGACCGGTGTAGGTGTTGGGGGAGAAGTGCACAAAGGCGTAAAACTCGGTGTCAAACCAGCGCAGCTGGCGCTGGGAGGGCTTCACTGAAGCCGCTGCCTTGATAAACTCGTTGAAATCCATGGCTTCCTCTTTCCTTTCCTCTCACCGGGAGACGCTGTCCGACAGATGGGCGCGGATGCGGTGAGCCAGCAGATCCAGCGCCACCCGGTTATCGCCGCCCTCGGGGACAATCAGGTCGGCAAACCGCTTGCTGGGCTCCACATACAGCTCGTGCATGGGCTTGACGGTGGTCAGGTACTGGCTGATGACGCTGTCCAGCGACCGGCCCCGCTGGGCCACATCCCGGCTGATGCGGCGGAGAATCCGCACATCGGCCTCGGTGTCCACAAAGACCCGGACATCCAGCTGGCGGCGGATGTCCTCCTCGGCCAGAATCAGAATGCCCTCCAGCAGCACCACCGG
>JAQXNQ010000389.1 GCA_029098085.1 Oscillospiraceae bacterium | reverse complement strand
TCCCCCGCCACGGTCAGCCGCTTGGTGACCAGCGGAATGCCGGTTTTCATGTACTTGCCGATGCTGGACACCGTGGTTACGTTGAGCATCATCACGCCCACGCTGGTGTGGCGGGCGCCCCGGGGGACGATCCGGCCGGTGGCGTTTTTGATGAGCACATTCTGGGCCCCCTGGGGATAGCGGGACTCCAGCACCTGCACGGAAATCCGGCCGTCCTCGGCGGTTTTGCGGGTCATCAGGTCGATGGCCGAGGGCTTGTTGTCCTCAATGCAGATGATGGCCTTGGGGATGCCCAGGTAGTCCAGGCAGGCGTGAATGCCCGCCAGAATGGTGTCCGGGTGCTCGAGAAACTCCCGGTTGTCGGTGGTCAGATAGGGCTCGCACTCGGCGCCGTTGATGAGCAGCGTGTCGATTTCGGACAGGTTTTTCGGGGTTACCTTCACGTCGGTGGGAAAGCCGGCGCCGCCCAGGCCGACAATACCGGACATGCTCAGAGCCGCGACAAAGCTGCCCAGATCGTGAACCTCCGGAGGCCGAATGTCCGGATCAAGGGCCTGTTTTCCGTCCGGCTCGATGACCACCACGGTTTCACCCTTGCCCGTGTTGTAGAGAATGGGCTCCACCGAGGTCACGGTACCGGAGACGCTGGAAAAGATGTGCATGCTCAGAGCGGTGGGGGCTTTGCCCACCATGGTGCCCACCCAGACCTGATCGCCCTTTTTGACGCAGGGCTGACAGGGGGCGCCCACATGCTGGCTCATGGGCAGCACGATTTTTGCGGGCAGGGGAAGCTGCTCCGTGGGATAGTTGGCGGTGTCCTTGTGGTGCGGCACCCGCACGCCGCCGCCGTTCAACAGTTTTTTCAGCAGGTTCATAGGCTTCGTCCTTTCCGGGGAAAAGCTGACTGCCGTTCAGGGCAGAGAACGCTTTGACAGAATTTTAACAAAATATTTTATAAAAGACTTTTCTTAATGTAATTATTATAATGGTTGGTATGGGAAATGCAATCGGCTATTTTTACAAAAAAATTACCCTCCGGCGCGTATTTGCTGGAGGGTGAAAACTTTTTTGCGGAAATCCTGCATATCGGCCAGATCTGTTCCGAAGAAGGCGCGGGGTGCTTACAAAATGACCGAACTCTTTCATTCGGAGCAGGAAGGCCATACGGGCAGCGGTGCGGAGAATACCTGCTATATAATGCGCTTGATTGTTTTTCTGGTGGCTGGTACAATCACATTAAGCTGAGGGATGTCCCGGCCCACGAACGGCAGATACCTGTGATTTCGGAAGGGCGGGTTCAGAAAAAGGAGGCACAGGATGAAACTTCAAATATATGACCCGTACACGACCTGGTATCTACTGGGTGGTCTCATATTTATGCACTTACTCATGTTTGGGCTTTCAGCTTTCTTCATTGTGCATTTTCTGATTCAGGAAGGTCAGATTGCAGCAGTGATCATGCCCATAGAATTTATTGTGTTGCTGCTTTTTCTGGATATTACACTGGTCAGAAACCAACTGTACGGTCGTTTGCTGCTCCGCTGTAAAGTGAATGAGGAAGGGATCTTTTGCCGTGGATTCGGCTGTCGCCCGTGGATGCTGTCTTGGAGTCAGATCCGAGTCTTTGCTATCGTCGGCTACCAACTGAAAAACTCGCTGCCTTTTTTTGTGTTTTCGCTGGATCCGCAAGAACGGTTTGATCAAAAAAGGTTTTTAATGCTCACTCCAAATCGGATTGTTTTTTCGGTTACAGAAGAAAACTGGAATAAGCTTCGTCCGTATATGCCTGCTGATATGAAGCGCAACCTCCAATGGTCTATCGAACATGAGCGGGATTGTTTTCACAAGCGGTAAAGGGGGAGGACAATGGACAGCAATAGACTCAGCGTACTTGACTTTCTACGTACCTTAGTCGGTCAGCAGCTGCGCTACGGCATAAAGTCTCCGGATATGGATTTGTATGATTTTGGCTTTGGAGAATGGATGCAATACACGGGTGTAAACGGGGAAATGCATGACGTGTGCACGCTGACGCTACATGTGGCCTGCGGCTTTCGGGTGTTCTGGAAGGACGGAGGATGCCTGACTTTTGATGCGAACACTTCCAGCGAAGCATTTCACTTTGCGGTCAAGCGAATTCTCGGCCTGCGGGTGAAGCGGGTCTGGCTGAGCGATAAAAATGACTTAAGACTGGATTTCGGGGAGTGCAGAGTCGTTTTCATCACGCGGGAAGATGGGGAGGAGTCCTGGCGCTGTTTCCGCATGGACGGAGACGGGGCGCATCTGGTGGCATCCAATCTGCTGCTGGATTATGAACGGTGAAGACAGTGGATGCTGTAAACCTGGAACGGTAGCTTCCCGGTTCAAGAAGTTGAAGCATGACGGAATAAGAACTGCGGTGCAAGTTCTGAGAGGGAAATAGAATGGCAATGTGGAATCCCTGGCGCGGATGCCACCGGCACAGTGAAGGGTGCAGATTTTGCTATATCCATAAAGGCGACGCCCGGCGGGGCGTTGACACAGACGATATCGTAAAGACGGATCGTTTTTACGCACCCATCGCAAGAAAGAAAAACGGCGAATACAAAATGAAAGCCGGCATTGTGTACCTGGGGTTTTCTACGGACTTTTTGCTGCCGGAGGCAGACGGCTGGCGTGGGGAATGCTGGGATATGATCCGGGAGCGCTCCGATTGCCGGTTTCTTTTTCTGACCAAACGAATTGACCGGTTTCTGGACTGCGTCCCATCGGACTGGGGAAGCGGCTACGACAATGTCATTGTCGGCTGCACCGTGGAAAACCAGCGGCGGGCAGAGGAACGGCTTCCCATTTTTGCTGACCTGCCCATTCGCCACAGGAACATCATCTGTCAGCCCATGCTTTCTCCGATCCACCTGGAAGAATACCTCGATGGGGTGGAGCTGGTCGTCGCCGGCGGCGAATCGGACAGAAACGCCCGGCCGCTCTACTATGATTGGGTGCTGGATCTGCGGGCGCAGTGCGTCCGCCAGCGGGTGGCCTTTGAATTCCGCCAGTGCGGGACCCACTTTATCAAAGACGGAAAAGCCTATACGCTACAGGTGCGCGACCTGGCGTCCCAGGCCCGAAAGGCGAACATCAACTATGCTCCGCTGCCATGATCTGCGGCGCGGCCTGGCCGGAGCGCGTCCAGTTTTTTTGAGATTCTCGTGTACATAGCACAGGCAGCCGCCGGAACCGGAATCACGCTGTACGCTGTGGTCAGGCTTCCGATCCTGCGCGGAGACGGGGAGCGTGCCGGATGGAAGGGACGGCGGCTG
>JAQXNQ010000388.1 GCA_029098085.1 Oscillospiraceae bacterium | reverse complement strand
TGGGGCTACTGCTCCACCGACAAGGACTTCAAGTCGGCGGACATGATGGTCAAAAAGCTGGTGGAATGCGTCGGCAAGGGCGGCAACCTGCTGCTGAACGTGGGCCCCGACGCCAAGGGCAATATCCCCGAAGAGTCTCTGGAGATTCTCGCCGGTATCGGCCGCTGGATGAAGCGCAACAGCAAGTCTATCTACGGCTGCGGTCTGGCCGGCCTTCCCAAGCCTGATTTCGGACGGATCACCCGCAACGGCAATCTGGTCTACTTCCATGTGACCGAGCCGCTGGTGGGCTTTGTACCGCTGACCGGCATCCGGCCTGAGCAGATCAAAAAGGTTCGTCTGCTGCAGGATGGCAGCGAGATGGTCGTGGCGAAGAACTGGATTACCGAAAACTATCCGGATATTTCCTTTGTCTCGTTCGGCGATTCTCCCAAGCTGCCCGATCCGGTGGATACCGTCATTGAGGTCGAGCTGAAGGACTGAGAACTGAAAACAAAGCTGTTTTGCGGCGGGGACGATTCCCCGCCGTTTTTTATTGAGAAAAACGCCCTGCATACTTGTCAAAAGAGATGCGGTATAGTACAATATCAAGTATCTGTTTCGCCGCGGAAGGGTGCGCAGCAGGAAGAAGAAATGGAAGGCTTTTCACCATTTCCTGTGAACCCTGTTGAAAACCTGTGCCTGCATTTCCATACGAAACGGGTCTTTTGGGGAATACTTGAAGGAATCGGAGGTCACGTTGTGGAAAAAAGAGAACGCTTTTCTTCCCGTCTGGGGTTTATCCTGATATCGGCCGGCTGTGCCGTAGGCCTGGGCAATGTCTGGCGCTTCCCCTACATTGCCGGAAAATACGGAGGAGCCGCCTTTGTACTGCTTTATCTGGTCTTTCTGGTGCTGCTGGGATTGCCCATTATGGTGATGGAGTTTTCGGTGGGACGGGCCAGCCAGAAATCCGCCGCCAGAAGCTTTCATGTGCTGGAGCCGCCGGGAACCAGGTGGCACTGGATGAGCTATGCGGCCGTCATCGGCAATTACCTGCTGATGATGTTTTATACCACGGTGGGCGGCTGGATGCTGTCCTATACCTTCAGGATGATCCGGGGCGATTTTGAAGGCCTTTCCCCCGGGGCGGTGGGAACGGTTTTTGATGAGATGCTGGCGCAGCCCGTCTCCATGACCTTCTGGATGCTGCTGACGGTGGCGTTGGGCTTCGGCATCTGCAGCCTGGGCCTGCAGAAGGGCGTTGAGCGGATCACCAAGGTGATGATGAGCTTTCTCTTTGTGATTCTGCTGGTGCTGTGCGTCCGGAGCGTGACGCTGGAGGGCGCCGCCGAAGGCCTGCGCTTCTATCTGATTCCGGACTTCAAGCGGATGGCGGAAAACGGCATTTCCGAGACCATCTATGCCGCCATGAGCCAGGCCTTTTTCACCCTCAGCATCGGCATCGGCTCCATGGCGATTTTCGGCAGCTATATCAGCCGGGAGCGGGCTCTGACCGGCGAGGCCCTCAGCATCTGCGGACTGGATACCCTGATTGCGCTGCTGTCGGGCGTGGTGATTTTCCCGTCCTGCTTTGCCTTCGGTCTGAACCCCGGCGAGGGGCCGGGGCTGGTTTTTGTGACCCTGCCCAATATCTTCAACCGGATGCCCGGCGGCCGGCTTTGGGGGACGCTGTTCTTTGTCTTCATGAGCTTTGCGGCGCTGTCCACCATCATTGCTGTTTTCCAGAATATTCTGAGCTTCTCGGAGGATCTCTGGGGCTGGAGCCGGAAAAAGGCGGTGCTGGTCAACGGCATTCTGCTGGCGGTGCTGTCGGTTCCCTGCGTACTGGGCTTCAACGTCTGGAGCGGCATTCAGCCTCTGGGCGACGGAAGCACCATTCAGGATCTGGAGGACTTTCTGGTTTCCAGCAACCTTCTGCCCCTGGGCAGTCTGGTGTATCTGCTGTTCTGCACCTCCAAAAAGGGCTGGGGCTGGGGCAATTTCATCGCCGAGGCCGATGCGGGAAAGGGAGTGCAGTTCCCCCGGTGGGCGAGAAAATATGTCAGCTATGTGCTGCCGGTTCTGGTGCTGGTGATTTTTGCGGCGGGCTACTGGGGCCGTTTCTTCGCCGGATGACCTTGACCAAACTGTAAATTTTCAGAAAGCTCTTGACTTTCCTTCCCTGTACCGGTAGACTGATAAGGAACACCTTGTGGTGCAGAAAGGAAAATGAGCATTTATGGAAGACTCTGACAGCGATTCCGCTGCCGATTTATACAGGTTGAAACAACAGAGGCATGGCTTGCCGGAGCATGTTCCGGCAGGCTGTGCCTTTTTGTGCATACGGATCCGTCTGCGGTGCTGAGCCGGAGCCTGACCACCTGTCGACCCAAACCCTGAAAGGAGAATTATTTTGGACACCATTGGATGGCAGCTTCTGCTGCAGGTCATTCTGATTCTGATCAACGCGTTTTTCGCAGCAACCGAAATCGCCGTTCTTTCTTTGAACGGGGCCAAACTCCGCAAGCTGGAGGAGGAGGGAGACAAGTCCGCACCCCGGCTGCTGAAGCTGGTGGAGGAGCCCTCCGGATTTCTGTCCACCATACAGGTGGGCATTACCCTGGCCGGTTTTCTGGGCAGCGCCTTTGCGGCGGACAATTTCTCGGAGTATCTGGTCAGCTGGATCTATGACGGTCTGGGCTTCAGAGTCCTTTCCCTCAAAACTCTGGACACGTTGGCCGTGGTCATCATCACCATCATTCTGTCCTTCTTTACGCTGGTGTTCGGTGAGCTGGTTCCCAAGCGGATCGCCATGCAGAAATCCATGCAGCTGGCAAAAATTGCCGCGCCGGTGGTTTCGGCAGTGGCTGTGGTGATGAAGCCGGTGGTCTGGCTGCTGTCCGTCTCCACCAACGGCATTCTGAAGCTGCTCCGGCTGAAGACCGAGGCGGAGGAGGAAACGGTCACCGAGGACGAGATCCGCATGATGGTGGAGCTGGGAAGCGAAAAGGGCACCATTGACGAGGAAGAGCAGGAGTGGATTCAGAACGTGTTCGACTTCGGCGATACATCGGTGCGGGATGTGATGACCCATGAGTCGGATATCGTGGCGATTCCGATGGACGCCAGCGATGACGAGATCCGCAGGGTGATACAGGAAAGCGGACTCTCCCGCTTCCCCGTGTACGAGAAGGATATTCACGGCATTCAGGGCATTCTGAGCGCCCGGGCGTTTCTGTTGGACCGGGATACCGGGCACCCCCGGCCCCTGAAGGAGCTGCTGCGGCCGGCTTACTTTGTTCCTGAGACCATTCACACCGATCAGCTGTTCCGGGATATGCAGAAAAAGAAGATCCATCTGGCCGTGGTGGCGGATGAATACGGCGATACGGCCGGCCTTGTGACCATGGAGGATCTGCTGGAGGAAATCGTGGGCAATATTTACGATGAGTTTGACCCGGCCGAAGAGCAGGAGATTGTCCGGCTGGAGGATAATCTGTGGCGGGTGGCCGGCAGCACCCGCATCGATACGCTGGCAGAGGAGCTGGAGATGGATTTGCCGGAGGACGGGGATTACGACACCCTGGCCGGAATGGTGTACAGCTGCCTGCACACTATCCCCCGGGACGGCGCCCAGCTGGATGTGGAGGTCAGCGGCCTGCAGATCCATGTGGACCGGATGGAGGGCCGGAGAATCGTGAGTGCTCTGGTGAAAAAGCTGCCTCAGTCCGGAGAGCAGTAAACAGACAAACGGCGCCTGCCCGCAAAGGGAGGCGCCGTCAGACTGTCGAAATAGTGGTTTTCAAAAAAAGTTGCACAAATAGCGAGAAAAGTGTATGCCCGCTGGAAGCGGGCAAGGGGTCTCTGAGGGGAATCTTGCGGCTCTACATCGCTTTCCGCAAGCGGAAAGCTGCAAGAACGCAAGCGTTCTTGCGCGTGAGGACTCCCTTTTGACGTTGTTTCGTATACAATAGGGCGCGGAGGAGCAGGATTTCGCGCTCTGCGGAGCGCGACCAAGGCTCCGCCTTTGGAATCCGCGATTTTTTGAAAAAAATCGAGTAAAACTTTATTTGTGCAACCTGTCGATAGGCGTTGCCTTTATCGACACGCTGAAACGGCGCCTTCCCGCAGAGGGAGGCGCCGTTTGTATGGAGAAAGGAGGATGTGTGTCACTTTTCAAAGCAGCGGGTCAGGTGTTCCTTGGAATAGGGTTTGGTGAAGAGGCTGACCAGCGGGGTCACCACAACCGAAGCTGCCATGGCCAGAACGCCATAGGTGGGAGCCATGGATTTGGCTGCTGCAAAGTCCACCAGAATGGTCTTGCAGATGACCATGCCCAGCACGACCACCAGACCGCAGAGGACGCCGGCCCAGGCACCGGCCTTGGTGATTTTTTTGGAGTACAGTCCCCAGAGGAACGGGCCGATGAAGCAGCCGGCCACAATGCCCCAGGAGAAGGACATGAGGTTGACGATAAAGGAGATGTTCATGGTGGCGAAGATATAGGACAGCGCCACAAAGCTCAGGCAGAGAATGCGCATCAGCAGCATCCGGCTCTTTTCCTTCATATCGGGCTTGACAACACCCATCAGGTCAACGGCAATGGCAGAGCTGGAGGAAAGCACCAGCGAGCCCAGGGTGGACATGGAGGCGGAGAGCAGCAGCAGCATGATGACAGCCAGCAGAATGACCAGGAAGACATTGTCCGACAGAACGGTCAGCAGAATCTGGGGCACAACGGCGTCGTATCCGCCGGCCAGATCGGGAAGCCCTGCAGCGTTGGCGGGGACAAACAGACGGCCGAAGCAGCCGACCAGGTAAGCGCCGACGCCGATCAGCAGCGAGAAGGCGGTGGCGATGACGGTGGCGGGAACCACGCTCTTTTCATCCTTGATGGCGTAGTATTTGTGCACCATCTGAGGCAGACCCCAGACGCCGAAGCTGGTCAGGGCGATGTTGACGGCCAGCATGCCGAAGTTGCTGCCGCCGGTGATATCGGTGAGCTTGGGATCGATTTCGGCCAGCCGGCGGAAGCCTTCGGTCAGGCCGCCCACCTCAGGACGGGTCACAACGGCGATGATCATGGCCGTGATGCCGACAACCATGATGATGCCCTGCACAAAATCGGTGAAGGCGGTCACCTTATAGCCGCCCAGAACCAGGCTGACAGCCGCCAGCACGGCTACCAGCAGCATGATCACCTTTTCCGATACACCGGGGAAAACAGCGGAGAAGAGGGTGCCGAGGCCCTTGTATACGCCTGCGGCATAGGGAACCAGAAAGACGAAGATGATGACCGCGGCGTAGACCTTCATGCCGGTGCTGTCATACCGTTTGGCAAAAAACTCCGGCATGGTGGAGGCGTTCAGCTTCTGGGTCATATGACGGGTGGGCTTGGCCAGCAGCAGCCAGGCAATCAGGCAGCCGATGACCGCGTTGCCGATGCCGATCCACATGGAGCCCACGCCGATGTTC
>JAQXNQ010000387.1 GCA_029098085.1 Oscillospiraceae bacterium | reverse complement strand
GGCCATGTCCCGGATGGCGGGCGGGTGATTGGGATTGCCCAGGGCGCCGGAGCCGGGCAGGATGCCGCCGGTGCAGCACTCAAAGGACACGGTGTCGTAGCCGTGATCCCGGAAGAAATTGCAGTAATGGCGGAAATACTCTCTCAGATCGGCCTCGTCGCCGTTCCAGAGAGGGGTAAAATTCTGACCGGTGATCTCGGCCATCTTGTTGGGGGAAATGATGTGCTCGTAAAGGGGCAGGCGGGACGCCTCCCGGTTGCGGGCAGCATCCAGAATGTGGCGGTAATCCGGCTGAAACTGCTGCATGGCTTTGCCTCCTGAAGCGAAAAATTTACGGTGTCCGGGCTCCCGCACACCGTCTGTTGCCAATATTTTACCATAAAATCCGCTGGGTGCGCGATACCCTTTTTGCGGCTTGGCGAACACTTTTTTACCTTCAGCATCGAAAGGAGGCGTCCTCTTGGCGCGGTTTGAAAACTGGGAACAGGAAAAGAAGGATCAGCAGGCTCCGGTGGAATTCTTCATTCACGACAGCGAAGGCCGGGCCATGGAGGTGAGTGAGCACTGGCACGACTGCATGGAATTCCAGTTCATTCTGGAGGGCGAGACCCTGCACCGGATCAACGGTCATCCCTGCCTTCTTCGGAAGGGCATGCTGCTGATTCTGACAGCGGGCGATGTCCACGGCAGCTCCTATCAGTCCGGCGTGCAAACCCGGACAGCAGTGTTGAAATTTGACGAAGCGGCGCTGGAGGCCTTCCGGCCGGACCGGCAGCGGTTCCGTTATCTGGACCGGTTCATGGACAGAGGGCAGGCAGTCTGGCAGCCGGATGAGGCGCAGCAGCGTCAGCTTCGGATTTTTTCGGAGCAGCTCGGACGGGAGCAGCAGCGGCGGCAGAAGGGCTACGAATTCATGCTCCATGGCCTTGCGCTGCAGCTGACCGGGTATCTGATCCGGGAGGGGATGCTGGAGTGGCGGAAAGAGGAGCCCGCAGCGGCCATCGGCCCCGAGCTGGAGCGGATCATCCGCTACATCGAGGAAAACTACATGCAGGACATCGACCTCCGGCAGGTGGCCGGAGAGCTGCACATGAACTACTCCTACGCCTCCCGGTATTTCCGAAAAATGACCGGCAAAAATTTCAAGGAGTTTCTGGATTTCGTGCGGATCTCGGAGGCCTGCCGGATGCTGGCGTCGGATAAAACCATCGCCGAAATCGCCCTGGCCTGTGGGTTCTCCTGTCCCCAGTCCATGACCCGCACCTGCCGGCGGCTGCTGGGACAGAGCCCATCGGCGCTGAGAAAATTCAGAGGAAGAGAAGCAGCCGAAGAAGCGCAAAAGGAGCTCCACGCGGAAATTTAGAACATGAAGCCAGCGCATAAAAACCGCGCTCATCGGGCAATCGCCTAAGGAGCGCGGTTTACTGTTTGGATGAAGCCGGAATCAGATGAAAGAATACGAAATGGTCAAAAAATCCTGTTACCGCCCCTCATCCCGCAGGATCCCGGGGATGGTGCGGATCATGGCCCGGTCGTTCTCCTGAAAGTCCCGCTTTTTGCCCAGCAGACGCTGGACGGCCCGGTCGATCTCGGGCAGCTGGTCATAGGGTACCAGGCAGGGATGCAGCCGGGCCAGGTAGTGCTGATGACGGCCGCAGCCGTCCCGCACATACTCCTCCATATCGTGAAGGGAGGCCTTGCGCCAGCCGGTGGCCCGCTCGAAGGCGCTCCAGCGGTTGTGCTCCCACAGGGCCAGCTCCTCCAGCAGCTCCTTGCCGCCGGGGCCGTCCAGCAGCGCCTGAAAGGCATCCGCCTGGGCAGCCGGCTCCCGCTCGGTGACGCCGCACTGGAACAGCTTGGAGGCGAAGTGCAGGGCGTTGGCCCGGGATGTCATCTGGTTGTAGCAGTGGCGGTTCAGATCCTCCAGCGCCGCCCGCCGCCGCTCCGGAGTCTCCGCCTCGCAGAAGGTCATGTGAATCCGTTCCATCCGCCGGTCGATGAACCAGTCGGTGAGACCGGACACGCTGTACAGGCTGTCCCAGCTGCCGAAAGCCGTCAGATTGAAGCTGAAGCTGCCGTCCCGGCTGGACAGCCGGGGCACCAGCCGGCTCTTTTCCGGATCCCGCACCTGCACCGCCAGCACCGGCAGGTTCTGCAGAGCGCTGTACCGGGCCATATAGAAGGAGCAGAGCTCGGTGCCCAGCAGGATGTTGTCCTCATCCTCCCCTGCTGCCGCCAGTATATAGTTGCAGTCGCCGCAGTACTCCCACAGGGCGTCCTGCAGCTCACAGGTGGAGGTATCCGCCGAAATGAACCGCAGGTCGTACTCCCCGCTCTCAAACAGCTCGGGGCACTGCTGCCGGAGAATATCCTCCGCACGGCCGGCCTCCCGGTCCATCAGCTGAATCCGAAGGGCGAAGTCCTTGATCTGTCCCATCCAGACGGCGGTCTTCACCGCCTGCAGGGCCATGGGGCCGCTGCCCAGCACCAGCAGGGAAATACGCTTTTCTCCGCCCTTCCAGGCCTCGAACAGGGGCAGGAAGGTAAACAGCTGCTGAATCACCCGGTCGCACTCGTCAAAGGCATGCACCATCACTGCCTGCCGCCTGCCGGCGCAGAGCGTCTCCTTAGGAGCGCTGTCCAGCAGCAGCTCGGCCTCCCGCTGCCGGGTCTTGACCCAGATCACCGGCGGCTCTTCATCGGGGCAGGGCTGCTCATCCAGCATCCGCAGCAGCAAAATGGCCTCCCGAAGGTTCTGACGGTCATTCTCCCCCAGCAGAAAGAAGGTCTTCTGCCCGCAGGGACGGGCCAGCACCTCCCCGGCATCATCCGGACAACACTGGGCGTCCAGCGCTTCCAGCTTCCGCTGCAGGGCGCTGCCCGGCTGTTCCAACCCGTAAAAGCAAAGGGCTGTGTCCGGCTCATGACAGCGCAGATCCTCCGCCATCAGCAGACTGCGGGTGCCGGCATCGGAAAAATAGCAGATTCTGTTCATAATCATCCCTCCCTCAGAAGCCGAAGCCAATGGCGCGCTTGTTGGATTTTTCGGAGGACAGGCAGCTGAATTGCTTCTCCTCCAGCAGGGTCTCCAGATCCACCAGGGTCAGCTCCACCCGGTCACCTACCCCGCCTGCCAGCTTGCAGCGAGTACCGGCCTTGGCCAGCAGCCGCTCGTAGAGGTTGCGGGCCACCCGGGCATTGCCGAACTGCCGGCCGGCGGGATCCTCGGCGCCACCGATGCCGGTATAGGGGATGCTCTCGAAATAGGCCTGCAGACGATCGGCAAACTCCTCCCCGTACCAGAAGGGGGGCTGCACCATCCGCCGGAAGATCTCGCACAGCTCGGAAGCGGTGTAGTTGGGAAAGTCCAGCGTCCAGGTGATGCGGCTGCGCAGGCCGCTGTTGCCCCTGAACATGGTGTCCATCTCTTTGGGATAGCCCGCCAGAATCACCACCAGCTGGGAGCTGTTGTTCTCCATTTCGGAAACCAGTGTGCTCAGCGCTTCCCGGCCGAAGTCCCGGGTTCCCTCGTCGCCGCTGTACAGGCTGTAGGCCTCATCGATGAACAGCACCGAGCCGTAGGCGCTGCGGCAGATGTCCGCCGTCTTGGGGTAGGTTTCACCGATACTGGCACCGCACAACTCCCGGGCGTTGATCTCATAGAAATTGCCCACCGACAGCACTCCCCGCTCCCGGAGAATCCGGGCCACCGCCCGGGCCGCAGAGGTCTTGCCGGTACCGGGATTGCCCCGGAAGCACATATGCAGGCTGAAGGGCAGGCCGCTGCCGACCCCCAGCTGCCGGTGCATCGAAATGCCGTCCAGAATCTCCCGCAGCTGTATTTTCAGCTCGTCCAGCCCCACCATCTGCTCCAGCATCTCCTCGCCGGTCAGATCCTGTCCGCCATCCTGGTCAAAGGCGCTGACATCGGCGCCGGTGATGACCTCCCGGGGGGTATCCGCCCCATCGGAGAGGGCCCGGAGCTTCAGATAGACCATCTCACTGACCACCCGGCGGATGGTGTTGAAGCCGCTGAAGCTGCCGCTGCTCTTCTCCCGCATGATCCGCTGGCCGAACAGGGCCGCGGCCTGACCGTCCATGGACAGTCCCCGCTCCTGCAGCATGGCGGAGGCAGCCTGAACCATTTCCTCACCGGTGAGGGGCGGGAACTCGATCCGCCGGACAAAGCAGAGGGTGGACAAATCGCTTTCAATCCGGCGCAGGGTGCCCTGATCCAGATAGGGCACCCGGAAGACGGTGTAGCAGTGGTTCATCAGCCGGGCGCTGCGGCGCAGGAACTCCACAAACCGGGGCTCCCCGGTGTGGGAAATCCAGGCGGAAAGGTCGATGCAGACCACGCAGCCGCTGAGCCGGGACAGCTGCTGCAGAGCCGTCTGAAGAGGCGTCCGGTCCCGGCCGTCCTCCGGCGGCTCCAGCCGCAGCTGCAGACACTCTTCCTCCTCCAGCGGCAGACCGCAGCTGCACAGCAGCTCCCGCAGCAGAGAAAGGCACTTGTCCAGCCCGCAGCCGGGGCCAATGGCCAGCAGCGGCCGCTGGGCATAGAGCACGTCCTCGGCTCCCGCCTGATAGACCCAGGGCCGCATCCGGCAGAGCTCCCGGGCGAAGGCCTTGAACTCTCCGGCGCCGATGAGCTTTTCCACATCCCGCAGCACCTCGTACCGAAGATCATCATCCTGCAGAGCATCCGGATCCGGCTGCCGCTCCTCCACCCGGTAAAGCAGCACCCGGCGGCTGTCCCGCTCCAGCGTGTCGTCCCGGGTTCGGGTCAGATAGCCCATCTGCAGGGCAGCTTTGTCGGCCAGCTGGCGGCAGCGGTCGGCGGTCAGGAAGATGCACTGCAGCTCCAGCTCCACCGAGCTGTCGCTGCATTGATCGGTCACCAGGCGGATATCCCCTTCCTTCTTCTCCAGAAAGGACAGCAGCAGACGCCGGTAGTCCCGGGCAGAGCGGCTCTGAACCTCTCCCTCGCTTTTAACCCAGTTGTCCGAAAGCCGCAGTTTAATGGTCATGGATGTCATGGCTTCACACTCCAAAAATCAGTGAATCGTGAAAAGTGAACCGTTGCGGATAGCCGCTCCCCACGGCCGCTCAGGCATGGCGGCAGGCGGCATTACGGATTCACCAGACAGAGGCTGCCGCTGCCGGACAGGGCCGCCAGCATACCCCAGGGCGTTTCGGTGCAGTGCTCTCCCGTAAGGCCGCCGCTTCGCCGCAGCAGCCGGAAGGGCTTCACATCTCCTTCGGCCCGCACCTCCAGCCGGTCGCCCTGCCGGGAGACGGTGACGGTGAAGACGGTGCGCCCGTCCGGCCCACAGATCGGGCAGCCGGCGCTGGCGCCGTCGGCAATCTGGCAGAGCACCAGCACCGGATTCTCCGAAAAATCGTAATCGGGCCGGGCGTCGGTGCTTCCCAGCGGAATCAGGCTGTTCTCCCGCACCATCAGGGGCAGGGCTTTGTAATCGAAGGTCTCCTCCAGCCATCTGCCGCCCTCCCGGATTTCGCCGGTGAGCAGATTCTGCCAGCGGCCCCGGGGCAGATAATAGGATGCCTTGCCCTGCTCATTGAAGATGGGCGCCACCAGCAGATCGCTGCCCAGCATGTACTGCTGATCCAGCAGCTGCGCCGTCCGGTCCTCCGGAAACTCCAGCACCATGGGCCGCATGATGGGCAAACCCAGGGTGTGGGCCTCCCAGGCGGCATGGTAAAGATAGGGCATCAGCCGGTGCTTCAGCAGGGTGAAGGCGCGGGTCACCTCCACCGCCTCTTCACCGTACAGCCAGGGCACCTTGTACTCGCTGTTTCCGTGATAGCGGCTGTGGGAGGACAGCAGACCGAACTGGGTCCAACGCTTGAAGATATCCGGGTTGCAGCCCGACTCAAAGCCGCCGATGTCGTGACTCCAGTAGCCGAAGCCGCAAAGGCCCAGAGACAGCCCGCCCCGGAGAGACTGGGCCATGGAGGGGTAATTGGCCAGATTGTCGCCGCCCCAATGCACCGGGTACCGCTGGCCGCCCACCGTGGCCGAGCGGGCGAAGAGGCAGGCCCCTTCCGCCCCGTATGCGTCCTCCAGCACTTCATAGACCGCCCGGTTGTACAGAAGGGTGTAATAGTTGTGCATCCGCTCCGGATCAGAGCCGTCGAAATAGCGGATGCCGTATCGGGCGGCCCGGGGGCCGTAGAAGGGGTCCTGCACCGGAATCCGCTCGCCAAAATCGGTCTTGAAGCTGTCCACGCCCATATTGACCAGCTGCCGCAGATAGCCCTGATACCACTTCACGGCATCAGGATTGGTGAAATCCACCAGTGCCATGCCGCCCTGCCACATATCCCACTGCCAGACGCTGCCGTCGCCGGTTCTG
>JAQXNQ010000386.1 GCA_029098085.1 Oscillospiraceae bacterium | reverse complement strand
AGCATTTCGTCGGTGGTGCGGAAGTAAAGGGGCGCCTGCTGATCGGCGTCCTTGAACTTCATGCCGGCCAGCAGAATCCTGCGGAAGGCGGCGTCCTCCGGATTCAGGAAGTGGGCATCGCAGGTGGCCACCACCGGCTTGCCCAGCTTTTCGCCGATGGCGATGACCGTCTTGTTGAAGTCGATCAGCTGCTGCCGGTCGGCGGCCTGTCCGCTGGCCAGCATGAATTCATTGTTGCCCAGGGGCTGGATCTCCAGATAATCATAGAAGGAGGCGATATCGCAGAGCTCTCCAAAGCTCTTGCCCTCCACAATGGCCTGAAACAGCTCGCCCGCCTCGCAGGCGCTGCCCACCAGCAGACCCTCCCGGTACTTGATCAGCTCGCTTTTGGGAATCCGGGGGCGATAATGGTAGTATTTCACATGAGCCATCGAAACCAGCTGGTACAGGTTTTTCAGACCCGCCTGATTGCGCACCAGCAGGATCTGATGATAGGTCTTCAGCTGCTTGGGATCGCCGCCGGACATGGCGGCGTTGATGGTGTCCACCGTGTGGATGTCCTTCTCCTTTTCCAGCTTTTCGGTCATCTTCAGGAAGATCCGGGAGAGCACCTCCGCATCGTCACAGGCCCGGTGGTGGTGGAAATCCCCCACTTGCAGGTGCTCGGCCACCATATCCAGCTTGTGCTTTTTCAGCTCGGGATAAAGGCTTCGGGCCATGACCAGGGTGTCAATGGAGGTGTTGTCCACCGTTTTTCCCTGCCGTCTGGCCGCCGCCCGGAGAAAGCCCATGTCGAAGGAGGCGTTGTGGGCCACCAGCGGCCGGTTTCCGACGAATTCCAGGAACAGGGAAAGGGCTTCATCCTCCTTCGGCGCATCGGCCACCATCTCGTCGGTGATGCTGGTCAGCTCGGTGATTTTGGGCGGGATGGGCTTTTCCGGGTTCACAAAGATGGAAAAGCGGTCTTTGACCTCTCCGCCCGACAGCAAAACAGCGCCTATTTCGGTTAGACGCTCGGTGACCGCCGACAGGCCGGTGGTTTCCACATCGAATACCACAAACTCATCCGAAAAAGGACGGCTGTCCTTTCCCCGGACGGCGGTGGCGCAGTCGTTGACAAAATAGGCCTCTACGCCATAAAGCACCTTGAACTCGCCGCCGCCCTTGCGAATGCCGTCCACCGCCTTCATGGCGTCGGGGAAGGCCTGTACCACGCCGTGATCGGTGATGGCCACGGCCTTGTGACCCCAGCGGTGAGCGGTCTTGATGACATCCTCCGCATCGCAGACCGCATCCATGGCGGACATTTTGGTGTGGCAGTGCAGCTCCACCCGCTTTTCCTCGGCATCATCGGTCTTGGGGATACGGGAAACGGTCATCAGGTCGTAGGGCTTGATGGAGATCTCACGGTCGTATTTGTCGTCCACCACATCGCCCCGCACCAGAATGGTGGTGCCGGCCTTGAGGCTTTCGTACCGCTCCTGATTCTTGACGTCATCGATGATCTTCATGGTGTTGCTGGAGGTGTAGTCGGTGAAGCTGTAGGTGAGGATCACCTTGCTGCCGTCCCGGGTGACCTTGCTTTCGGCGGAGAAAATATCGCCCCAGACCACAACGGTGCCGCTCATGACATTGACCTCACTGAGGGACATGGGCGGCTGGGTGATTTTGCGGCCCTTGAGCAGCATGGCGCCGTCCCGCCTGAACTGCAGGTCGGTAAAGTCGATGGTCACGGAAGTGGGCTCCTTGACACCGCTGTTCCGGCGGGAGTAGCCGCCTCCCCCGCCTCCGCCTCCGTAGGGACGCTGCTGGGGAGCGGGTCTGGGCGCAGGCCGGGCATTCAGCACATTTTCCGGCACGGTGATGGGCGGGGGAACCTCATAGTTATCCTTCTGCAGCTCGGTGACGCCGGTGAACTCCACCTCCACCCGCTGGCTGAACCGATCGTGAATCAGCTTCTGCAGCAGCCGGTCGACACCCGCCTGCAGCAGCAGATCCCTGCCGCCGTTTTTCAGCTCTACCTGCAGCCGTCCGTTTTCAAGGACGGCCCCGGCTCCGTCAAAAAAGCCGTTGACCACACCGCTGAGGGTTTTCAGCTCCTCCACCAGCGAAGGAAAGCAGTCCGCCGTCAGCAGGGTGGGCAGATACTTCATCTGCAGCCGCACCAGCGTCAGCTCCGCGGCCTTTGCGATCATCTGCTGGCACTCGTGTACCCGGGACGCTTCGATGAATTTGTCGCTGCGGACGGTGACCTCCAGCTGCTTTCCGGGCAGATCCGCTTCCAGCTTCAGCACATCGCAGCCGCCGAACAGGCTCCGGCAGGGCTCGTCCATATAATCGCCGAAAATGCTCAAAAAATTGTTTTCCATGGATGCGCTGTTCCTTCCTCTGATCGGTTAAGAGTTCTCGGTCATCCGGCGGATTTCCTGCATCAGCTCATCGACGATCCGGTCCTCCGGAACCGTCCGCAGGATTTCGCCTTTCTTAAACAGGACGCCGCAGCCATTGCCGCCCGCCACGCCGATGTCCGCCTCCCGGGCTTCGCCGGGGCCGTTGACCACGCAGCCCATGACGGCCACCTTCAGGTCGGCATGGATCTGCTGCAGCTGCTCCTCCACCTGGCTGACCAGATGAACCAGGTCGATGCGGGTGCGTCCGCAGGTGGGACAGGACACCAGCTCGGGCACGCCCTGATACCGGCCGATGCTCCGCAGGATGTCCCGGGCGGCGGTGACCTCCCGGGTCAGGTCGGAGGTGGTCAGGGAGACCCGGATGGTCTCGCCGATGCCGTCCAGCAGCAGGCTGCCGATGCCCACCGCCGACTTGATGAGCCCCATCCGCTCGGTACCCGCCTCGGTGACGCCCAGATGCAGCGGGTAGCTGCATTTCTCCGCCAGCAGACGGTAGGCCTGCACCATGGTGGGCACATCGGAGGATTTCAGCGAGATGACGATCTGGTCAAAATCGTATTTCTCCAGCAGATGCGCGTGGTACAGCCCGCTCTCCACCAGGGCCTCCGGCGTGGGGCCGCCGTACCTCGAGAGAATCTCCTTCTCCACCGAGCCGCGGTTGACGCCGATCCGGATGGGAATCCCCTTCCGGCGGCAGATGTCCGCTACCTTTCTGACATGCTCGTCGCTGCCGATATTGCCGGGGTTGATGCGGATCTTGTCGATGCCCGCCTCCGCCGCCTCCAGCGCCAGCCGGTAGTCGAAGTGGATGTCCGCCACCAGCGGAATCGAGATCTGCTCCTTGATGGCCGGGATCAGGGCCACCGCCTCATGATCCGGGATGGCCACCCGCAGAATCTCGCAGCCCGCCTTCTCCAGCTCCCGGGCCTGCCGCACATTGCCGGGGATATCGGTGCTGAGAACGCTGAGCATGGACTGGATGTAAATTTTCCCGCCGTCCAGAGTGAGATTGCCCACCCGAACCGGAGTCACGGTACGCTTCATGGTATTTCCTCCAAAGGGCCGTCACCGGAACAGGCCCACAATATCGTTGAATGTGACAAAGATCATCAGCAGAATGACCAGCGCGAAGCCGGCCATGTGGACATAGGCCTCATACTCCGGGTTGATCCGTTTGCCCCGGCGGAGGGCCTCGATCAGCAGAAAGACCAGCCGTCCGCCGTCCAGAGCGG
>JAQXNQ010000385.1 GCA_029098085.1 Oscillospiraceae bacterium | reverse complement strand
TCCTCGCTCAACTTCGTTGAGCTGCAAGAATGCAGGCATTCTTGCTACTTTCCGGGCAAGTTGTACCAGAGCGACCAGGGCGCTGCCCTGGACCTGCAAGGAGCAAGCCCCTTGACCCATAATCCTTGGCAAAGGTCGATGGGTGATACCAGTCCGCAAGAAGCTCGTAAGAGGTTGTTGCTTACTCTCCGATCCCCAACACCTGAATCGCCGCCAGCTCCGCAGTGGTCTCCTGCCCCGGCTCCTTCGGCGTCAGGGTCAGCCGGACAGCCGACGCCCTCGCTGCGCAGCGGGCCGAAACCGTTCCGATCAGGCTGTCCCGCAGCTGACAGAGCTGCTGCCAGCCCTCCTCCTGCAGCAGCTCGATGCCGCACTCTACCGGGAACTCCCCCGCTACCTGCGGGAAGGCAAACAGAACCTCCCGTACCTCGCAGACCTGCCCCAGATCGACCTCCAGGGTCACCGGCCAGCTGCTGCAGCCGGCCTTCCAGACCGTATCCAGACGGCCGTCGGTGAGGTTCCCGGCAGGGTACCCCTCCGCGGCGGGCAGATTGCAGGTGACGGCCCTTCCGGCAGCAAGGTCGATCCGGCCGGTTTCGCCGGAGACCCCCAGCCTCCGCTCCAGCGCGGTGACCGAGAAGCAGTCGTATACCTGCTGCGCCAGCGCCTTCAGATCGGGAAGGGGCTGCTGCTGCGCCTCTGTGCCTTTGCGGTTCGCCCATGCCCATTCCATCGGGAAGTAGTCCTTCGGCTCGGGGGGAAGGCCGGTCTCCAGACTCTTCTCATACCGCCGGACAAAGTCCTCCCAGCGGGGCAGGTAGTACTCCCGTACCAGTCCCGCCCATTGGCGGTTGGAGTAGTCCTGCAGACAGTCTACGCAGTTCTCCCTCGCCCCCCAGGTGGTAATCAGCGCCCGGGCATTGAACTCAAACAGCTCCCGGTCGGCCAGGGTCATATGGGGGAAGGCGTGCCGGGCCTGCTCCAGCCAGGGCTCCAGCGAGAAGGCCGGGCTGCAGCGCAGCAGGTCGTCGGTGAGGCGGATCATCTCCAGAAAGAGGGCCGAAAGCTGCCGGAAGCCCTCCGAATCCTTCCGGTCATAGGCCTGCATCATCCGCTTATGGCAGAAGGCGGCGCCGGTGGCCAGCACCTGTCTGGCCAGGTCGATCAGGTCGTACCGGTAGTTTTCGCAGTCCCGGCAGCGTTCCCAGGCGGCCAGCAGCTCGGGCAGGGCCTGCTCCAGCTCTTTGGGGTCGTACTCCAGCGCGCTGCCGCCCCAGGTGGAGGCAGCCTTGAACCGCTCGCAGGGCTGGGCGCAGACGATGGATTCGGGTGCGCCCTGGGCATAGGTCTTCTTACGGGCCAGAGCCGTATCCAGCAGGATGCTCCAGGCCCGCAGCAGATGGGCGTCCGGGACGCCGTACCGGGCATGGACATATTGCTCCAGATAAGCCCGGCAGTCCATGACCTCCTCCGTCCAGGCCATGTCGAAGATCAGGTCATATACAACGGGAGAATGGATCAGTGCCTCGGGGGCGATGCCGAGACCGACCATGTACCGGCTGCGGTGATAGGCCTTCGGAAGATCCTCCGCCAGAACGGGCAGGTCGCCGTCAATCCCCATCCGCCCGCCGAAGTTATGTACCATGCACCAGAGCCAGGGGGTGCCGCTTCGCTCCATGACCTCGCTGTAGGAGCGCCGGTCGGCCTGCAGATCCAGAATCAATACCCTGCCGGGATCGGCCAGACGGCGGATCTTTTCGTCGGTGATCTGTCCCTGCCACTGCTGGAGCAGCCAGATGGCCTCCGGCTCCTGCTCCAGCATCTTTTTCTGAACGGTATAATAGACGCGGGTGGGATCCATGCCGCCCATCCGTCCGCCCTCATGGAAGGGGTCGACCGCGAAATACCGGGTGACCCGGCCGAAGACCTCCCGCTGTCTGGCGTAGAAGCGGTCGGCTGCCTCGGAAAACCAGTCCTTCCCCGCGGCGCCAGCTGTGCCATAGGTCTTCAGCATGTAAGGCCTTGGGAAGCCGCACCAGTCCCCCTGGGGGATGACCCCGGCGTCGGGGTGCTTGTCCGCGAAATCCTGCGGCACCATGCCGGAATAGCCCATCAGAACCGGCGAGATGCCGAGGGTCTGCATCCGGTCGTGCATCCGCCGTCCCAGCTCGACCCGATCCTCAAACCAGCCCTCCGGCAGGGGGCCGCCGAAGGAGGTCATGTTCTGCATATAAAACCAGGGCAGGTAGGCAGGGCCGGTGATGTAGCGTTTGACCTCTTCATCGGTGTAGCCGAAGTCCATGAGGAACCGCCGCTGCACCTCCTCCTGCCCGACGATATCCAGCATCAGATTGACGCCGTTCATGGCCAGCCAGTCCAGCAGGGCCTCGTACTCCTTCCAGCCCCAGAAGGCCATGGTGTAGCCGTAGGTGCAGAAATTCAGGGCGTAGCGTACCTGATAGGGCGTCTTCCGGACGATGGGCTCCGGAAGAGCGGGCAGGGCTTCCGGCATCTTCAGCTGACTGCCGAAAATCGGGTTGTAGCTGACATGGGCGTACTGCTTCAGATAGAAGTTCAGGCCTGAAGCCAGTGAAACGCCGTTTCCGCCGGTGACGCAGATCCGGCCGTCCCGGCTGCAGAGGGTAAAGCAGTCGGTCTCTCCCTCCGGCTGCAGCTCAAAGGAAAAGCGGTCGACCCAGCGCTCCCCCAGTTCTCTGCCGACCAGCGCGGACAGCTCCCGGAGGGTCTTTTCCCGGGCATAGGCGGAATTCTCCTGAAAGCGGCGGTATTCGCTGCCCCAGGGGCTTTGGTCAAAATGGATCATGTGCATGTCCTCCTGTGATCCCGCAGGTGCGGGAGGCTGGTTTTATTATATATCGGAGGAGGGGAAAAGGCAAGGGGTGTCCGGACGGAAGATCAAAAATGTCAGAAATTCCGCATCAAAGGTGCAAAGCAAACCGGACGAAGAAAATCTCCGTCCGGGCAAAATCTCAGTCTGTCTCAGTTTATCCGAAGCACAACGCAGGTTTCAGCCTGCTCCAGCGGAATCTCCAGCTGCACGGTCTGGAAGCCGCCCACCGGATTGAAGGTGCGGCCGGAAACCTGGTCATTGATCCGAATGGGCGCGTCGGCCTCCACCTGAATACAGCCCCCCTTCCGTTGAATGAAGGCCTTGCCGCCGCTGACCGACACCGCGTCCTCCCGGGCAGCGATGACCGGCAGGGTAAAGACTGCCCCCGGCGCTGCCGCCGCAAGGATCAGCTCCAGTCCCTCTTCCGACAGCGCGTACCGCACCCGGAAGGGCCTGTCACCGCCCTGATGTCCGTCCCGAAGGATGCCCTCCGCTTCTGCCGTAATGGTGCTGCCGTCGGTGACCCGTACTTTGGCCGAAACGTCATTGATGCTCTGATACACGGTGCCCTTTTCGGTGAAGGAGATCCGGGGCGTCTGGCAGATGTCCTCATAGTACTGGGGCAGCTGCATATTGGTGGGCTCCACCAGCTGATACTCGGTCATGGACGCCGCACAGACCGGGCCGGTTCTGGGATGCCACAGCAGGGTCAGAGCGCCGCCCTTTGCATGTCCGCGGGTCACATAGTCCACATCATGGTCGCTGAGGGTCATGCGATACTCCCCCTTGGCCAGCAGCCAGACCCGGGCCGTAGGAAAGAACTGTACGCCCTGAGCGGTTTCCCGGGGCAGCGGCAGCCGGGGCATGGGCGGCTGGAAGCCTTCATCCACCATGCTGGCCAGGGCCTTTGCATGGCAGAAGGTGTGGTGCACGCAGCTGGGCTCCATGGCGTCGCCGTACATGGGGCCTCCCTGCAGCAAGCCGTCGCGGGTGCAGCGGCGGTACAGCTCAAAATTCCGCTGGGCTGCTTCTCCGAAAACGGGCATTGCTCTGGCGAGCCGTCCATACCCGATCTGACAGCCGTCAGAGGTGCGGCTGCCCCAATAGGTCCACTTGTTGTTCCGGTTTCCCCAGCTGTTATCCCAGCCGCCGTCTGGCAGCATGAAGGACAGGTGGGCCATCATCGACCGCTTCACCTCGTCCAGTACAGAATCGTCCCCACTGATCAGGGCGTAGGTCACCAGCCCGGGAAGGGATTCCTCCACATTATACCCCAGATCCACCGGCCGACAGCCCTTTTCGGTCACCTGCTCCGGCGGACGGCCCTCACCGTAAATCAGGCCATCCTCCGTGATGTAACCCAGAGCCCGGTGAGCCATTTCATACGCCTGCTGCTGATACGCCGCCTTTCCGGTGACCTTCGCGGCAATAGCCAGCGCGGCGGAACAGGTGATGGGATAATTGACATTGGCGCCGGATACGGGAATATACCAGGCGATGAAGGCAGCCGCCCGATCCAGCCGGGCCGTCCACTTCCTGCGGGTGGGCGGATCCAGCAGCTCACCGTGGTATAAAAGCGCTTCGCCCAGCTGAATGGTGGTGAACACCGTGATTGCCCGCCAGGGGGAATTGGTATCGTTGACAAAGCTGCCGTCCGGCCGGCTCATGTTCACGTCCATCCAGTCGAACAGTGCCTTGGCACAGCTTCGGTATTTCTCATCCCCGGTCTGCCGGTACAGGGTCATCATCGGGTAGATGGCGTCGGCGCAGCGGCCGTGTACACCGGCGCAGGCGGGACATAGAATGCCGCCGTACAGCTCCGGCTCCTGATGCTCCGTGATCTGCAGGGAGATCAGACGGTCGCACCAGATTTTCAAAAGCTCCAGATATTCGTTTGACATGGAAGATGCTTCCTTTCCTCCGGCAAAGCCGTTTTATTAGATTCAGCGCATCCACAGGCTCCGGTATTTCCTGTCGGAATTACCCATCTTTATCCACATTATACCTGCAATATGAGGCCGGAGCAATTGAAATTCAGCGCAAAAAATTGTATAATCGAATCACACCGACAGAAGGAGCTGAAATTCATGCCGCAGGCAGACTGCCGTGTTTCACCGGAGACGGAGAGCGAAACCTACATCGGAGCCGCTCCCTACCAGTCTCAGCTGGGCCAGGGCATGCACGATATCCATTTCATCACCGGCCTTCCCGGCGCTTACCGGCTGATCCACATCATGGAACGCCCAAAGGACTTCCTGCTGACCTATCATGCCCACAAATGGTACCACATCAACTACCTCTTCACCGGCAGCGTGGACATCTTTTTCCAGGGAAAGGTTCTGACCGCTCATCAGGGCGAGGTATTCATCCTGCCACCCTATATTCCCCATCAGCTGTCCAGCAAAACCGGCTACAGCCAGCTGGGTATCGATGTGGTGCTGGCCAATGACAGCCGGGGCATCTCCCGGATGGTGCAGCAGACCTTCGGACAGGAGGCCGCCGTCATCGGCATCCCGGCCCGCTCCAGAACCTTCGGGGAGCTGTACGAAATCGCCATCGGCCGGTCGGATTTTGACATTCTCCGGCTGGTGAACTTTTCGGAGCAGATGCTGTATGACCTGATTGAAATCCGGCGGGAGGGCGGCGACAGCTCCTTCAAGCGGGATTTTCAGGAGATGCTCCAAAGCCTGAACCCCTGCAGCACATCCCTGCAGCAGATGGCCGACTGGCTGGGCTTCAGCAAGGCCCAGCTGGAGCGTCTCTGCCGCCGGGAATTCGGATGCGGTGCCATGGAGTACTGCGCCAAGCTGAAATGCGCCCGGTGCTGCCTGCTGCTGCAGACCAGCGACAAGAACCTGCGGGAGATCGCCGAGGAGCTGAGCTTTTACGATGAGAGCCATTTCAGCGTCTTCTTCCGGCGCTGCATGGGGGTCACGCCGGGACAGTACCGGCGGAATTTCCGGAAGCAGAACGGCAGGGTGGAGCTGGTTCCGACCGGAGAAGCCGCTGCGCCGGGCGCAGGCAAATGACGGCGCTTTCCTTCGGATCGTTCCTTCCAAATTTTTTCTGATCTGCAGAAACACACCCTTCCGGCAGTTCAGCATGGTGCATTCTCATCAAAAGCGGGAATCAATATGAACATCGTCAAAGCCAGCCTTTTAGCCAGCCTTTTCCCCTCTCCGGCAGCTGCTGCGCGGCTGTGCCGTCCTGCCGACACCCGCCTGACAAAACAAAAACATGCTGCACTGCATGGCAGTACGGCATGTTTTCCGTCTTACTGTACGTTTCCCGGCATCGCTGCCGCAACCGGAAGCGCCTCGTACTCACCCGCGGGAATGGCGTCCGCCCTGCGGGCGGCGCGGCCGTCATCCTGGCCGCGAGCCATTCCTGCAGCTATCCGGCTTCCGCCGGATAGCGATGTCAGGGCCTTTGGTCGGGACGCCAGTTCCCGCTGATAGGCGGCCAGCACCGCGTCCTCGAACCGGCGGCGGGCCATGGGAGAAATGGGGTGGGCGATGTCCCGGAAGATGCCGCCCGGCTCCCTGCGGCTGGGCATGGCGACGAAAAGCCGCTCCGGCCCCTCGATGACCTTGATGTCATGGATGGCGATCTCATCGTCCACCGTCACCGACACCACTGCCCGGAGCCGGCCCTCCTGCAGCAGTCTGCGCACCTTGATATCCGTGATGTTCATACCTGATCCCTTGCCTTTCTGTTTACGGTTTTATGCTGGGGAGCTTTTGTCCCGGCGCTTTCAGTCTGGGCAGCAAAACGCGTCTTTATGCGCTCTGTCCGGTTTTTGAAGAAAATCTTGTAAACAATGGATGAAAAGCGGGATCAGCGCCTTGCCTTCCTGCGGAAAATATGATATTCTTAATAAAAGCGCAGGCAAACGCCTGCTGCGGATCAATGCGGAAAGGTTTGGTCTAGTCAGATGGATGTCTTTGTAGAGTATCTTGTAAAGAAGAAAAACGGCCCCAGGGAGCTGCTGCTGAAGGTGCTGATTGTACTGGCGGCGCTGCTGCTGTTCGTGGTCATGATGTATCTGGGCATGCTGTTCCCCGTAGCCTCCATGGTCACGACGCTGCTGGCCTTCGGCGCCCTGTACGGCGGATGGCTGCTGATGACCAACATGAACGTGGAATACGAGTACATCGTCACCAACGGCGAGATGGATGTGGACAAGATCGTCGCCCGCCGCCGCCGCAAACGGCTGCTGACCGTAGCCGCCCGCAGCTTTGAGAAGTTCGGTCCCTACCGCCATGGGGATCACGCCGGGGAGGACTACGCCAACCGGGTCTATGTCTGCACCTCGCTGGAGGATCCCGGCTGCTACTATGCCGTCTTCAACCATGCCAAGCTGGGCCGCACGCTCCTGGTCTTCTCGCCCAGTGACCGGGTGCTGGAGGCTCTGAAGCCCTTTATTCCCAAACAGGCCGGCGGAAATGCTCTTTACGGGACTCGACCTGCTGAGCATTGACCGCATCAGAAAAAGCGCCGAAAACCCTCGTTTCACCGCGAGGGTTTTTTCTGATGAAGAGCGGGCTTACTTCGCCGGGCAGAAGGATCCCGCTCCCTCCATGGCAGCCAGCTTCGCCGCCAAGGAGGCCTTTGCCAAGGCGCTGGGCTGCGGCGTACGGGGCTTTTCCCTCCGGGAGGTATCGGTCGGCCATACGGCGCTGGGGGCTCCGGTGCTGCATCTTTCGGGAGCGGCTCTCCGGCTGGCGGAGGAGCGGAGACTGTCCTTCTCCCTCTCCCTGACCCATACCGGCGATACGGCTGCGGCGGTGGTCGTGGCATGGGAGGAGAAGTAGGCGGTACCGGGCATAAAAGAGCTTTCGTCCTTTTTACGCAAGTCCTGTATCGCTGCGCGATCAGCCTGCGATTTCCGGATGCTGCGCCGGTTGTTTTCCATATGATGAAAGGAGAGAGCAGCATGAAGATACTTACCTCGTCCTCCATGAAGATCGCGGAGGGCATCGCCGTCGAAAAGGGCAGCTCCTACCTGGGGCTGATGGAAAACGCCGGACGGGCCGCCGCGGAGCGGATCACGGCGCTGCTTGACGGCATCGAAGACCGGGAGGTTCTGATTTTCTGCGGCAGGGGCAACAACGGCGGAGACGGGCTGGTCATCGCCAGACGGCTGCTGGAGGCGGGCGGCAGCGTCACGATCCTGTTCCCGATGGGGATGGATCCCGAGCGGATGAGCCCCCTTTGCCGGGCCAATCTGCACGCGCTGGACGCCTTCGAGGAGGGACGCCTGCTGATGATGGACGGCAGCATCAGCGACGAGCTGCTCTTTTCGCTGGTACAGCGGGCGGACGCCATTGTAGACGGCGTCTTCGGCACCGGCTTTTCGGGCAGTCTGCCGGAGAGCGTCCGGCGGCTGAACCGGGCGGCAGGGCGCTGCTGCGGGCTGCTCTGCGCACTGGACATTCCGTCGGGGGTGAACTGCGACAGCGGCGAGGCGGATCCGGACAGCTTCCCCGCCGAGGTGACCTTCTCCTTCGGGGCGCTGAAGCCCGCCCATCTGCTGAAGCGGTCGGCGCTGCGCTGCGGCCGGACCGAGCTGCTGGACATCGGCATCGCCCCCCAGGACATCGATTCCCTGCCGGAGGGCATCACCCCCCTGACCCGGGTACTGGCGGCGGCCTCCCTCCCCCGGCGGCAGCCGGACAGTCATAAGGGCAGCTACGGAAAGCTGCTGAACGTAGGCGGCTGCACCCATATGACCGGCGCGCTGATGCTGTCCACCCTGTCGGCGCTGGCGGGCGGCGTCGGGCTGTGCAAGGCGGCCGCGCCCGAAACGGTAACCCCCATCATCGCGGGGCGGATCCTCCCCTGCATCCATGCCCCGCTCCCGGTATCGGAGAGCGGCTCCATCTCCCATGAGAGCGTCGACCGGCTGACGGAGGAGCTTTCCTGGGCCAGCGCCCTGCTCATGGGCTGCGGCATGTCGGTCTGCGAGGATACCAGGCTGCTGACCGAAGAGCTGGTCATGAACAGCCCCATCCCCATGGTACTGGACGCCGACGCCCTGAACTGTCTGGCGGGCAGGGCTTATCTGCTGAAAAGGGCGAAGGCGCCGGTCATCCTGACCCCGCATCTGCTGGAGATGTCCCGGCTCTGCGGAGGATCGGTCGAGCTTTGCCGGGACAGACGGTTCGACATCGCCTCCACCTTTGCCCGGGAGCATCAGGTCACGCTGGTTCTGAAGGACAGCACGACGGTCATCGCCGCCCCGGACGGCACCCTGTACATGACGGCGCCGCCCAAGAGTCTTGCCCCCGGCGGCGTTTCTGCCTTTGAGGGAAGCCAGACCAGCGGTCTTGCCAAGGGCGGCAGCGGCGACCTGCTGGCGGGGCTGATCGCCTCCATGCTGGCGCAGGGAGCGGATCCGGTTTCGGCTGCCCTGGCGGGGGTCTGGCTCCATGGCCGGGCGGGCGACCTCTGCGAGGAGGAGATGACCGCCTACTGCATGCAGCCCACCGATGTGCTGCGGTTCCTGCCCATGGCCTTTAAGGAGCTGATGGTCTGAGCGGGGGCGGGAGCTTCTGCGCGTCGGCAGCTTGCACAATCGCAATTAAGGGATTACCTGACGATAGGCTGCCAAGGCAAAAAAGTTTTACTCGATTTTTTTCAAAAAATCGCGAATTCCAAAGGCAGAGCCTTTGGTCGCCCTCCGCAGAGGGCGAAACTCCTGCTCCTCCGCGCCCCGTTGTATACCAACAACGTCCAAAGGGAGCACTCACGCGCAAGAACGCTTGCGTTCTTGCAGCTTTCCGCTTGCGGAAAGCGATGTAGAGCCGCAAGATTCCCCTTAGAGACCCCCATGCCCGCTTTCAGCGGGCATATACTTTTCCATCTGCGCACCTTCTTTATACAAACCATTCTTCCCAACCCGTACATAAAAACCTTCCCGTACTGCATACAGTAGCTGCGGGAAGGTTTTTATCATGTCCTTCGGATCACTGAAGGCGCTGTGCGGACGGGAGGCCCGGATATGACAAAAAGAGGATTGCTTCAGATAACGGCGCTGCTGGCAGCTCTGACCGTGGCGCTGACCATGGTACTGGGCGGCTGCGGAAAACGCTCCATCGGCAGGGGCAGCTGGACGCTGGAGGAGGCGGCCGCGCTCTTTGCAGGAGATTTTTCCTCAGAGGCTGCGATCACGCTGGGAGAGCTGGAGATGACCGGAACACTGACGCACAGTCCGGAAAAGACCTCCCTCTCTCTGCTGACGCCGGAGCACCTGGAGGGGCTCTGCTTTACGGTGGGGGAAAATGGCACGGAGGTGACCTACAAGGGTCTTTCGGTGCAGGCGGAGAGCATGCCTGTACCGGGACTGGGGAAAGCCGCAGCGCAGCTGGTCACGGCGCTGGGCAATCCGGTGCTGCTGCAGATGGGCAGTACCGAAAGCGGAGAGCCTGCTCTGTCCGGCCGCACCGAGAACGGCGCCTTTACCCTGACCCTGGGAGAGGATGCGCCCCTTCTGCTGGAGCAGCCGGAGCTGCAGCTGACGATCCGGTTCACGGACTTTCAGGCTGCGGAGGGAGGAAGCCCGCTGCCGTCTGAGAGCAGCGGAGAAGGAGGTACGGGTTCTGCGGGAGAAGGCAGCGCGGAGCAGGTATCCTCTGCCGAAGAGGACGTTTCTTCTTTGCAGCAGGGGGGAGAGTAAAGGAAGCGGCTCAGGATGCAGAGGAGAACGGGGGCAGAATGCCGATAAAGCTACACAAATGAGAAAAAATGTATGCCCGCTGGAAGCGGGCATGGCTTTGTCTAGTTAGTATCTTGCGGCCTGCGGGCCGCGCTTTTTTGTCTTGATTGTCCGCGCCGGGCGCGGAGGAGCAGGATTTCGCCCTCTGCGGAGGGCGACCAAAGGCTCTGCCTTTGGAATTCGCGATTTTTTGAAAAAAATCGAGTAAAACTTTAAATGCCTTGGCAGCCTTTCGAAAGCATTCGAAAGCGATGGAACTCTAAGCCTTGGCAGCCTGTCGTCAGGTAATCTCTGTCGCTCAGCCCCTGACCTCAATGCCGAATCTCTCGCCGTACCGTTTCGCTTCGTCCCAGCGGTCGGGGGCGAAGCGGCGCTCGTCAAAGTACAGCTGTCCCGGGTCTTTGGCGATGGGACGGCCCAGCTCCCCCTTCCACCAGCGGTCGCAGGTCCGGCGCAGGGTCCGGTACTGCTCATCGGAAAAGGCTATAGAGGTTGGCTTGCTGTTCATAAATAACATCTCCCTGACAGAAACTGCGCTGTCCGTGCTCCGGCACGGAACCGACAGTCATGATCCTGCCCCCATTATAGCAGGGGAAGCCGGAGCGGTCAAGAGCCTTTCGGTTACGGAAAAATACAGCCGCATACGGCTCCGATTGGGGAGGTATGCGGCTGGGGAGAGGTCACGGCTTTTCGCATCCTCTGCTTCAGACCTCGAAGACGTCCCCGTCTTCCACCGCCAGCACCGGCATGGGAACCTGCCCGTCAGCGGCACGGATGGCTGCCATGGACTCCTCATAATGGTACCAGACATGGTTGAACAGCACCTTCCCGGTGGGACAGGCCGTCACGATAGGGAGAATCACCTCGTGGCCGAAATGAGCCATCTCGCAGATGATCAGGTCGGAGGGCTCCTCCTTCGCGGGGACGGGAAAATCGGCGGCGTCACCATGATGCAGGTCGCCGGTAAAGATCACCCGCTTCCCCTCACTCTCCAGTACAAGGGCGTAGGAGGGCTGACCGCCCGCTTCCAGATGCCGGGTCGGCACCGCCGTCACCTTCAGAGTCCCGTCGTCATAAAAGGGGCCGGGCTCCGTCAGACGAAGCCGGATCCGGTCTCCGTCAAAATAGCCGTCGGTGACCTCCACAACCGTCCGGAAGGCGTCGATGCCCGCCTGCTCGGTCAGATACAGGTCATAGGAGGACTCCTTGAACTTCCAGCTGGAAAGGCTCATCAGATGCAGAAGACCGATGGTATGGTCGCTGTGGATGTGGGTGGTAAACACCGCTTTGAGCTTTTCATAGGGGACGCCGTACCGGATCAGCAGATCCGCCACCGGGGCGCCGCCGTCGATCAGATAGGCGTTGTCCCCGCACTCCACCAGTGCCGAGGAACAGTAGCGATCCGCACCGGGAACGCCGTGACTGGTTCCGAGAAAGGTAATTTTCACAGCCTGACCCTCCTTTGCATATACGACTTATACGTTGAAGCGGAACAGCACGATGTCGCCGTCCTGCATGACATACTCCTTGCCCTCCAGCCGGACCAGGCCCTTTTCCTTGGCAGCGGCCATGGTGCCGCAGGCCATCAGGTCGTCAAAGGCCACCACTTCGGCCCGGATAAAGCCCTTCTCAAAGTCGGAATGGATCTTGCCGGCGGCCTGAGGGGCCTTGGTGCCTCTGGTGATGGTCCAGGCGCGCACCTCCGGCTCACCCGCCGTCAGGAAGGAAATCAGGCCCAGCAGGGCATAGCCCTCCCGAATGATGCGGGAGAGACCGCTTTCGCTGAGGTTCAGCTCGGCCAGAAACTCCTTCTTTTCCTCATCGGTCATGTCGGAGATCTCTTCCTCCAGCTTGGCGCAGATGGGCAGCACGGCGGCATGCTCGGCGTCGGCGATCTCCCTGACGGCCTGATACTGCACATTGTTCTCATAGCCGCCCATGAAGTCCTCTTCGCACATATTGGCGGCGTAGATCACCGGCTTGTTGGACAGCAGAGGCGTTTCGCCCAGCATCGCCCGCTCGTCCTCGGTGAAGGGATAGCTGCGGGCGGATTTGCCCTCCTCCAGATGGGCGTGGAGGGACTCCAGAAACTGCAGCTCGGTGTTGTACTTCTTGTCCGCCCGGGCCAGCTTCTGGGTCTTGGCGATGCGCCGCTCCAGAATCTCCAGGTCGGAGAAGATCAACTCCAGATTGATGGTCTCGATGTCCCGGGCGGCGCCGATGGAGCCGTCCACATGGATGACGTCCATATCCTCAAAGCAGCGGACCACATGGACGATGGCGTCCACCTCCCGGATGTTGGCCAGGAACTTGTTGCCCAGACCTTCGCCCTTGGACGCGCCCTTGACCAGACCGGCGATGTCCACAAACTCCAGCACGGCGGGGGTAAATTTCTTGGGATGATACATCTCGGCCAGCTTGTCCAGCCGGGAATCCGGCACCGACACCACGCCCACGTTGGGCTCGATGGTGCAGAAGGGGTAGTTGGCCGACTCGGCGCCGGCATTGGTCAGAGCGTTGAACAGGGTACTTTTGCCCACGTTGGGCAGACCCACCATACCTAATTTCATCTGATGATTCTCCTTTATTGTTCGGGACGAACCCGTTTTACTCCTGCTCCGCCAGATGCAGAAGCCTGCAGAGGCCGGAGGCTTTCCGGAATGTTACATTCTCTCCGGCGCGTCGATCTTCAGCAGGGTCAGCACGTTTTTCAGCGCGATGCCCACCGCCTGACAGAGGGCCATCCGCGCCTGCATCCGGCCTTCCTCGCCGCAGAGAACCTTATGGCTGTTGTAGAACTTATGAAACAGGGTGGCCAGCTCGATCACATACCGGGTCATCCGGGCGGGATCGTAATCCCGGGCGGCGTCGGCGATCTCCTGAGGGAGCTTTGCCAGATGGCGGATCAGCTCGGTCTCCTCCGGCGCGTCCAGCAGATCCAGCTCCTCTGCCGTCACCGGGCGGGGCAGAGTCCCCTCCTCCCGGAGCCGCGCGGAAATGGAGCAGATCCGGGCGTAGGCGTACTGCACATAGTAAACCGGGTTCTGGCTGGACTGCTCCACCGCCAGATCCAGATCAAAATCAAACTGGGAATTGGCCTCCCGCAGGTTGAAATAGAACCGGGCCGCGTCGATGGGCACCTCGTCCAGCAGGGTCACCAGGGTGATGGCCTTGCCGGAGCGCTTGCTGAGCTTGACGGTCTCGCCGCCCCGCACCAGCCGCACCATCTGCATCAGCACCACATCCAGCCGCTCCGGATCCACGCCCAGCGCCTGCAGGGCCGCCTTGAGCCGGGGCACATAGCCGTGATGGTCGGCGCCCAGCACATCGATGGCCCGGTCAAAGCCCCGGGTCACCAGCTTGTTGTAGTGATAGGCGATATCCGGCACCACATAGGTCAGAAAGCCGTTGGAGCGCACCAGCACGAAGTCCTTGTCGGCGCCGAAGTCGGTGGCTTTGAACCAAAGGGCTCCCTCGCTCTCGTAGGTATAGCCCCGCTCGGTCAGCATCTCCACCACCCGGCGGGCCTCGCCGTTTTGGTGGAGGGCAGACTCCCGGAACCAGTTGTCATACCGGATCCGGTACTTGAGCAGATCCCGCTCCAGCCCCGCGACATTCAGGGGCAGGGCATACTCCACCAGCGCCTTCTGACGCTCCTCCGACGAAGCGCTGACATAGCGGTCGCCATGGATAGCGGCAAAGTTTTTCGCGTGCTCGGTGATGTCGGCGCCCAGATAGCAGTCCTCCGGCATCTCGATGCCCTCCTGGTACAGCTGCAGATACCGCAGCTCCAGCGAATGGCCGAACTTGGCCACCTGGTTGCCGGCGTCGTTGACATAGAACTCCCGGCTCACATCAAAGCCGGCCCAGTCCAGCACCGAGGCCAGACTGTCGCCGATGGCGCCGCCCCGGGCGTTGCCGAT
>JAQXNQ010000384.1 GCA_029098085.1 Oscillospiraceae bacterium | reverse complement strand
CCGCAGCTTCATCACCTACGATGACCCCATGTCCATGCGGTACAAGGCGGCCTATGTCCGCCAGACCGGCCTGCGGGGCATCATGTATTGGGAGCACTCCAGCGACAAGACCGGCCAGCTGTTCAATGCCCTGTACGAGGGCCTCTTTGTGGTCGAATAACGTCCCTTCACCCGATCCGCACGCAAAGACAAAACGCGCAGACGCCTGTAAAGCGCCTGCGCGTTTTTTTGCGCCCAAGGGATCAGATCTTCTTTTCCCCCTGCTCCTCTGCGCAGCAGTCGTGGCAGGACTCCGCCCTGCCGTCGTACAGCTCGGTGCAGCAAAGCCAGCGGGGATGGGTAAATTCGGGCCAGAACGGATTCCGGCATCTGACCGGATAGTAACAGCAGCAGCCGTTTGCGTCACAGCATTTCCGCAGCGCGCTTTCCGACGAATGGGCAGAGCTGCACCGTCTGGGCGCGCAGCAGTCTTCGTCCTCTCCGCAGCGGCAGCCGCAGGCGGGATTGCCGGCGGGTCTGCCTTCCGAAGACAACATAGCCGGGTTCTGGGAAGGATTGCGTTCGGGCATCCTGTTTCCCCCTTCCATGTAAAAATGTTCCGGAAGCTCCGGTACCCCATTCTATGCGGGGCTCCTCCTCCGCGACACTCCGGCATCCTTTCCTCCATCCGCCCTGTTTCTGTTCTTTTCGCAGTCCGGACCGGCTATACTGAAAGGCAGAGGGGAGAGCGTGTCATGACGGAAATTTATCTGGATGTACTGGTGGGGCTGAACCTCTATATCACCTGGGCCCTGTTTCACTGCTGCGAGCTGCTGGGACACTTCCGGGCCAAAACCGGCAGAAAGGCCCTGGCTTCCCTGCTGGGCGGTCTTTCCTCCCTGCTGATTCTCCTGCCGGACCTGCAGCTGCTTCCTCTGCTGCTGCTCCGGATGGGGCTGGCGGCCCTGCTGACCCTGACCGCCTTCGGCTGGAGCGGACGAAAGGCCTTCACCCGACAGGTTCTGCTCTTCTTTTTCTGCAATTTCCTGTTTGCGGGCGTCATGATCGCCTGCTGGCTGCTCTTCACGCCGCCCGGCATGGCCATCCGAAACGGCGTCGTCTACCTGCACCTTTCCGCCCTCACGCTGATCCTGTCCACCATCGCCGCCTCGCTGGCGGTCCGGGGACTGTCCGCCCTGTTCTGGCGGAGAAAGCCCCGGCGGCTGATCCGTCCCCTGCGGATCGCAGTAGACGGAAAGGAGCTGGTGCTGCAGGTCTTCCTGGATACCGGCAACCGGCTCTGCTTTCAGGGGATGCCGGTCCTGGTCTGCACCGGCGACCGGCTGCGCCCTCTGCTGCCTTCTCCGCTGCTGGCGGCGGCGGAGGACTTATCCGCCCTTGCCGCCCTTCCGGAGGGGCGGTGGAAGCAGCGGCTCCGCATGGTGCCCTGTGAAACCGCCGCCGGCAGCAGACTGCTGCCCGCCTTTCTCCCCGACCGGCTCACCCGGGAGGACGGCGTTTCTCTTCGTGCCCTGATCGCGCTGACCTGCGGCAGCTTCTGGGGCGGTGAGGCCGATGCCGCCGCCCCGCCCGAGCTGTGGCAGGATTGCCCCTGAGCCCGCTCACGTCCGTTTTATTACCCGAAAGGCAGGAATGATCATGACCCGCACCAAAGACTCTCCAAACCGCTTCCAGTCCCTTTTCCGCTCCCTTGCCCGGATGCTGCGCCGGTGCTTTCTCCCGGAGGATCCCGATACCCGCCGGCTGGACTACATCAACGGCTCCCAATCCCTTCCGCCGCCCCTGAGCCGGTCGGAGGAGCAGCAGGCGCTGGCCATGCTGCAGACCGATCCCGCCGCCGCCCGGGAGCTGCTGATCACCCGCAATCTGCGGCTGGTGGTGTACATCGCCCGGAAGTTTGAATCCACCGGCACCGGCATTGAGGACCTGATTTCCATCGGCACCATCGGCCTGATCAAGGCGGTCAGCACCTTCTCCCCGGACAAGAAGATCAAGCTGGCCACCTACGCCTCCCGCTGCATCGAAAACGAGATTCTCATGTACCTGCGCAAGACCTCCCGGCTCAAGGCGGAGATCTCCTTCGACGAGCCCCTCAACGTGGACTGGGACGGCAACGAGCTGCTGCTGTCCGATGTGCTGGGCACCGACGATGACATCATCCGGCGGGACATGGAGGATGAAGCCGAGCGGGCCGCCCTGCACCGGGCCGTCGCCCGGCTGAACGGGCGGGAGAAAACCATCATGGAGCTACGCTTCGGGCTGGGCGGCAAAAAGGAGCACACCCAGAAGGAGGTGGCGGATCTGATCGGCATCTCCCAGTCCTATATCTCCCGGCTGGAAAAGAGAATCCTCCGCCGGCTGGCAGAGGATCTGAGAAAGGAAATGGAGGGCTGAAAATCCCTGTCACCCTCCGGCGGCCTCCTTCATAGTATGGCGTACATCAAGCAAAGGAGGCAATCAATATGAATTGCTTTGGCAACAACTGCAGCTGGATCATCATCATCGTTCTGCTTCTCATCTGCTGCGGCGGATGGAACAGCGGCTTCACCGGCAATAACTGCGGCTGCAGCTGCAACAACAATTGCGGCAACGACTGCGGCAACAACTGCGGATGCGGATGCTGATCCCCTGACCTGCTGATCCTCAGCAAAGCGCCCCGGCCCCGGGAGATTGTTCCTGGGGCCTCGCTTTCCCCTGCGGGGAAAGCTGCAAGAACGCAAGCGTTCTTGCGCGTGAGTGCTCCTTTTTGACGTTGTTGGTATACGACAGGGCGCGGAGGAGCAGGATTTCGCGCTCTGC
>JAQXNQ010000383.1 GCA_029098085.1 Oscillospiraceae bacterium | reverse complement strand
CGTCGGCTGCGGCCTTGTCGGCGGCGCCGGTCATACGACCGTCATAGGTGAAGACCCGGACGATGGGCAGATCATGACGCAGACCCACCTCGTAGTCGTTGGGGTCATGGGCGGGGGTGATTTTCACAACGCCGGTGCCCTTTTCCATATCGGCGTGCTCGTCGCAGACGATGGGGATCTCCTTGTTCAGCAGGGGCAGGATCACATGGCAGCCGTGGAGATGGGCGTAGCGGGGGTCATCGCCGTTGATGGCCACGGCGGTATCGCCCAGCATGGTCTCGGGACGGGTGGTGGCCAGCTCCAGCATCTCGCCGGTCTCCTTGACCGGGTAGAGCAGGTGCCAGAAATTGCCCTCCTGCTCGGTGTATTCCACCTCGGCGTCCGAGATGGAGGTGTCGCAGTGGGGACACCAGTTGACCATCCGGTTGCCCCGGTAGATCAGGCCCTTGTCATACAGCCGTTTGAAGACGGTGACCACCGCTTCAGAGCAGCCCTCGTCCATGGTGAACCGCTCTCTGGACCAGTCGCAGGAGGAGCCCATCTTGCGCAGCTGGGTGACGATGCGGCCGCCGTACTGCTTCTTCCAGTCCCAGGCCCGCTCCAGGAAGGCTTCCCGGCCGATCTCCTCCTTGGTGACACCCTCCTTGCGCATGGCCTCGACGATCTTGGCCTCGGTGGCGATGGAGGCGTGGTCAGTGCCGGGCAGCCAGAGGGTGCAGTAGCCCTGCATCCGCTTCCAGCGGATCAGAATGTCCTGCAGGGTGTTGTCCACCGCGTGGCCCATGTGCAGCTGACCGGTGATGTTGGGGGGCGGCATCACGATGGAGTAGGCAGGCGCCTTGCTGTCGGGGTCGGGAGTGAAGTAGCCCCGCTCCTCCCAGGTTTTGTAGATGCGCTCTTCAAAATCCTTGGGGTTGTACATTTTTTCCAGTTGTTTTTTGGGCATTTGGATTCGTCCTTTCTATGAAAGAATGTGGATCTTGATCATGCGGATTTTATAGCAGCCAGCCTTGCGGGACTGGCGGAGCGATGGGTATTCCCGGGATACCGGGGGCATGGATTTTCTGCAAGTTTCCTGATCAAAAAATCCTTCTGAATCGCGGGACGTCGAGGACGCCGTCCCCTACAACTGCGCACAACGGTGGGCTATACGATTTACTGGTAATGGTATTCGTCTTCCGCCCAGCGCTGTGGATTTTGTTCGATATATTGCCGATGCAGCCAATAATCCTCTTCACTTCGTATGATGTGGTCGTGATAGGAACGCTGCCAAATATCAAAACCTGCTTTTTTGTTTGTAAAACGCTTCAGACAGGAAACAAAACTTGGGATACTCGCATTGGTAGGGGACGGCGTCCTCGACGTCCCCGAATCACCTGCCGGTGCTTGCTCTCTTAAAGATAGCAGCAAATGTATGTGATTTGGCATAATAACATAGCTGTCTATCAGGATATGGTCATAGGTTTGGCGCATTTCTTCAAGCTGATTCTGAATGATCGCACCGATATCGGTAAGCAAAACCTCCGCACGGAAAATGCCGGATGAATTGGAGGATTTACCGGGGACGTCGAGGACGCCGTCCCCTACAATTGTGCTTAAAATACAGTGTTTCTCCTTTACACAGATCGTGATAAAATACGCGCCAGTTTCACTGTAATCATAATCCTTCAGCCGGTTGGATTTTCGTTTTCGCAGTTCCACGATTTACTTTCCTTCTTCCATCCCCCTGACCTTTTCTTCCTCGGGGGTGGTGTAGAGGGTAAAGTAGTGGTCGAAGATGACCATGCCGGGCTTGGCGCCGCCGGGCTTTTTGACATTTTTGATCTGGGTGTAGTCCACCGGCACCAGAGCGGCGGCGCGGGCCTTGGAGTTGTAGGCGGCGATCATGGCGGCCTCCTCCACCGTCCGGTCGGGCAGGTCGTCCAGGGCGGTGCCGTTGGTGACCAGCACCACATGGGAGCCTGCAAAGCCCTGGGTGTGGAACCAGATGTCCTCGGGACGGGCGTCCCGGAGGGTCAGCCGATCGTTCTGACGGTTGTTGCGGCCGCACCAGATCAGGTATCCGTCGGAGGAGAGGTATTTCAGCGGCGGCTGGGCCTTCAGCAGCTTGTTTTTGTTCTTGTAATGCTTCAGATACCCCTGATCGGCCAGCTCCTGACGGATCTCCAGCAGCTCGCTTTCGCCGGAGGTGCGGGAGACGGCGTCAAAGACACTGTCCACATAAATCAGCTCCTGCTCCCCCTTCTGAATCAGCTCGGTGAGCATCTTCTCGGCGGTGGCGGCCTTGCGGTATTCCTTATAATAACGCTGCACGTTCTGCACCGGCGTCAGGGCGGGATCCAGCTCGATGGTCAGCGGCGCGCCGTCGTGGTAGAAATCCGACACGGTCACCGACTGCATTCCCTTCTGCACCTGATAGAGATAAGCAGACAGCAGATCACCCTTTTCCTTCAGGGACTCCCGGTCGGCGCAGCGGGAAAGCTCTTCCCGCTGGAGCGAGAGCTTGCGGGTCAGCCGGTCGGTGGCGTTCAGCAGCATCTTCAAAAGGTCGTTGGACCGCTGCTTCATCCGCTCCATCCGCACCCGCTCGGAGTAGAAGGCCTCCAGCAGGGCGCTGGGGCTGTCATACTGCCGGCTCAGCAGCAGGGCGCCGTACTGCCGCAGCGCCACAAAGGAGAATTCCTTGGGCCGTCCTCCCTGCTCATAGAGGATGGTGTAGCGATTGTCCCCCGTCTGCAGATTCCGGCTGAGATTGCCCAGTACGAAGAAGAGCCGGTCCCACTGGTCAGGGGTCAGGGTGTTTTTGTCCATCTCCACCGTTTTGACCGCTTCCAACGCGATCTCCCGGCAGAGGGTGGAGGAAAGTCCCTCGTAGGCCGCCAGCAGCCCCTTGGCGAGATCACTGCCCCGGGCAGCCAGAATCCGCTCTCTGGCCTCCTCCCGGGAGGCGGTGAAGAGATTCAGCTTGTCCTGTGGAGGCGGGGCGGTGTAGACCACGCCGGGCAGGATGGGCCGGACGCCGGACATCTCAGGGTCGATCCGCTTGATGGAATCCAGCACCTTTCCGCCGGGGCCGATGCTGATGATATTGGAGTGGCGGCCCATGATCTCCACCGCCACCGTGATGGTGATGGGGTCGCCCAGCTCGTTTTTGGTGTCAAAGTCCAGATAGAGCACCCGGTCCATCCCCAGCTGGCGGACGTCGGTGAGCTTCGCTCCCGACAGATGCTTGCGCAGCAGCATGCAGAACATGGGGGGAGACTTGGGGTTCTCGGTTTCGGCGGTGGTGAAATGAATCCGGGGGCTGTCCGCGGCGGCGGAGAGCATCAGCTTGCCGCTCCATCCCCTGCCCCGCAGCAGAAAGACCACCTCCTCCCGGGAGGGCTGATAGATCCGGTCAATCCGGCTGTCCAGAGCCTTCGCCCGAATCTCCTCCTTCAGGGTGTACAGAAACGCACCATCCAGTGCCATAAAAACACCTGCCTTTCCCGCCGGAAACCCGGCGGCCAATAAAAAACCCGCCTTCACTCGGAACGCTCCGATGAAGACGGGAAACCCGTGTTACCACTTCATTTCGCCCTGCCCTCACAGACAGAGCCTCATCCGGTGCTGGAAAACCAAGACCGTACCGCTGTAACAGGCGGATCCCGTCGCAGTCTCAACCGGCAAATGCCGCTTCGGTGCGCCGCTCAGGGGCTACCTTCCTCCCTGTCCGCCTGCCCTTCTCACAGCAGATGAAGGGCTCTCTGAAAGTCCGGCGCAGGGGCTACTCTCCCCGTCAAAGCATTTTACTGGGTTTCAGTGTAGCACATTTTCAGGGGCTTGTCAACCCTTCCCCGCAGTCTGAAGAAAAATAAAGAAAAGTTTTTCCGGAGAAGCAGTCCGTGCCCGACCGCCGGCCGGCTGTCCAAAGGTGCTTTGGGCACGAACCCGGAATTGCAGAATAATGATACATTTTAGCACTTTTTTATGATGGTAGCCGTCTTTGCTTGCATTGACGGAGCGGTTGTGCTATTATTTTTAACAGGTATGACAGGGTGCCCGGGGCCGTCTGGCTGGCCGGGAGAATAGGGAAACAGGTGCAAAGCCTGTGCGGGACCGCCGCCGTAAGGGAGGAGTTCCGGCTTCAGAGCCACTGTGGGGTACAACACGGGAAGGCGAAGCCGGGGCGCTGACGCCCGAGCCGGAAGACCTGCCCTGTCATATACTGCCGGAAGGGCAGAACCCGCAGGGCGGACGGACCAAACGCCGCTGCGGAAAACAGGACGTGCTGAAACGCATGGTTCTGTTTGTGACGTCCTTCTCCAAGTGAGAAGGGCGATTTTCTTTTATGCGGCGCTTTCGCCGCAACAGTCAGGAGGAACCAGAAATGACCAAAAACGAGAAAAAGTTCATGGCCGTTTCCGTGATGTCCTGCATCGCCTTGCTTGTACCGCAAAGCGCTTTTGCCATGCACATCATGGAAGGCTACCTGCCGCCCGTCCACTGCATCGCCTGGGGTGCCCTCTGCATCCCCTTCCTGGCCCTGGGCCTCATCCGCATCCGGCGGATGGTCAAAGAGCCCCGGCAGGCGCTGCTGCTGGCCATGTCCGGCGCTTTCATCTTTGTCGTATCATCGCTGAAAATCCCGTCCGTCACCGGCAGCTGCAGCCATATGACCGGCACCGGTCTGGCCGCGATCCTGTTCGGGCCCGCCGCTGCCTGCGTACTGGGGCTGATCGTGCTGCTGTTCCAGGCCCTGCTGCTGGCCCATGGCGGTCTGACCACCCTGGGAGCCAACACCTTCAGCATGGCCATCGCCGGCCCGCTGGTCTCCTGGGGCATCTGGCTGCTCTGCAGAAAGCTCAAGGTAAACCGCAAGGTCAGCATCTTCCTGGCAGCGACCCTGGGCGATCTGCTCACCTATTGCGTCACCAGCCTGCAGCTGGCGGCGGCTTACCCCGCCGCTGAGGGCGGCATGGCGGCCAGCGCGGTGAAATTCCTGGGCGTCTTTGCTCCCACCCAGCTCCCTCTGGCCCTCATCGAGGGCATTCTGACCGTTATTGTCATCATCGGCCTGGAAACCTACGCCAAGCCCGAGCTGAAGCAGATCGGCTTCTTAAAGGAGGAAACGGCATGAGCAAGAATACGAAAATCGTCCTGTCCCTGCTGGCTCTGGTGCTGGCGCTGATCGCCGTTCCCCTGATCCTGAAGCCCAGTGCTGAGTTCGGCGGCAGCGATGACGCCGGTGCCCAGATGGTGGAGGAAATCCAGGAGGGCTATGAGCCCTGGGCCACCCCGGTGCTGGAACAGGCCATCGGCGGCGAGCTGCCCGGTGAACTGGAGAGCCTGCTGTTCTGCGTCCAGACCGGCATCGGCGTGGGCGTTCTGGGTTTTGGTTTCGGTTATTTCGTCGCCCGCAAAAAATTCGGCGGCGATAAGGAAAAGAGAGCCTGAATCAAAAGGGCCCGCAGAGGCGGGAAGGTCCGTCCGTCGCTGCGGGCTTTTCTCTGCTTTTTCACCGGAGGTGTATTCCATGTTCACTGCTTTGCTGGCGGCACTGGTGCTCTGGTGCCTCCTTACCGGCAGCATGCCCGCTCCCTGGCCGGAGCTGCTGGGGGCGGCGGGCTGTCTGCTGCTGCTTTTCGGCCGCCATTCCCACGGCGGCACCCTGACGATGGATGTGTTGTCCCGGCGCTCCCGGTTTCTCGGGATCAGCGCCCCTCTGAAGGCAGCGGGATGTCTCATCCTGCTGGTGCTCTGCATCCTGTCCTCCTCTCCCCTGCCGCCCCTGCTGCTGTTTGCCGTTATGGCTCTGCTGACCTTGCTGGGCGGCATCCATCTGCACGACTATCTGTCCCTGCTGAGCCTGCCGGCGGTGTTTCTGCTGCTGGGCGGACTGACCTTGCTGTGGGAGTACGGAGCGGATCCCTCGGGGGTCGTCAGCATCCCGTTGGGACAGGGCTTTCTGGTGCTCACCGCCGCCGCTCAGAAAAGGGCGGGACTGGTCATGGCGCGGTCGGTGGGCGCTGTGAGCTGCCTGTATTTTCTCAGCCTGTCCACTCCGGTGCCCGAGCTGCTGGAGACCCTGCGCAGGCTGAAGGTGCCGGAGACGCTGATCAGTCTGGCGGCACTGATTTACCGGTATATTTTCATTCTCCTTTCCACCTGCCGGCGGATGAAGGACGCAGCGGAAAGCCGGCTGGGCTACGGCTCCCTCCGTCAGAGCCTTCTGACCACCGGAAAGGTCTACGGCAATCTGCTGGCCTGCAGCTTCCGCAAGGCCGGAGCCTGCTTTGACGCCATGGAGAGCCGCTGCTGCGACGGCAGGGTGCGGTTCCTGACCGCCCATAAGCCGCTGAAGCTTTCCCACCTGCTGCTGTTCGGCGGACTGATTGCCGCCATGACGGCAGCCGTGCTGCTGACCGCATAGGAGGTGCGCAATGAAAGAACTGCTTCGGTTTGAACGGGTTTCCTTCGCCTACGAAGAGGGACGGGACGCTTTAAGCAGCATCTCGGTTACCATCAGGGCAGGAGAGAAAATTGCCGTGCTGGGCAACAACGGCGCGGGAAAATCCACCTTCTTTCTGCTGGCCAACGGCGTGCTGAAGCCCCACTCCGGAAAAATCTTTCTGGAAGGCGCTGCGGTGGGCCGCTCCGTCAAAGAGCTGAACGCTCTGCGCAGAAGCGTGGGGCTGGTGTTTCAGGATCCGGATGTGCAGATTCTGGCCGGAAGCGTGGAGGAGGAGATCAGCTTCGGCCCTATGAACCTCCGGCTGTCCCGGCAGGAGGTTCAAAGCAAAGTAGACGGAGCCATCACCGCCTTTGAGCTGGATGCGTACCGGCAGCGGGCGCCCCAGTACCTGTCCGGCGGCGAAAAAAAGCGGGTGACTTTGGCCGACGCGCTGGCTATGGAGCCAAAGCTGCTGCTGCTGGACGAACCGGCAGCCAGTCTGGATCCCGCCAACACAAGACTGCTGGAGCAGAATCTGGCCACGCTCTCGCAGCGGGGCATGGGGCTGCTGATTTCCACCCACGATGTGGACTTCGCCTGGCGCTGGGCCGACCGGATCCTGCTGTTCCACGAGGGCAGGCTGGCGGCAGACGGCGATCCGGAGACCATCTTCTGCGACCTGCCGCTGCTGGAAACCTGCGGACTGGAGCAGCCGCTGCTCTGTCAGGCGGGTGCGGCGCTGGGGCTGGACAAAATGCCCCGCACCGTGGAGCAGCTGAAGCCCTCCCACTGAAACAATGATGAAGGAAGTGTAGCTATGAAACAGGCACTGCTGGCCGTCAGCTTCGGCACCAGCGTCCCCTCTGCCCGGGAGAGCATCAACCGGGTGGAGCAGGCACTGCGGGAAACCCTTCCC
>JAQXNQ010000382.1 GCA_029098085.1 Oscillospiraceae bacterium | reverse complement strand
ATATATGCTGAAAAGACTGCGTTATTATTTCAGAATCGTCCCGTAGGGACACAATAATTGTCAATTTTCAATTGTCAATTGTCAATTCGGCGAAGCCGTACAAACACCAATTTATCGTTCTCTTTCAAATCCGGCCCGAAGGGACTCCATAACTGTCCACTGTCAACTTTCCACTGAAAAACGCCGGGGCGATTTGCGCTCCGGCGTGTTTTATCGGAAGTGAAGGGGCACCCAGCGTTCCACCAGCATACGGCGAAAGCGTTCGTCCATGGCGTCGGACACCTCGGACAGAAGCTGGGCCCACTCCATGGCGGTGCGGCGGCCCTGCACCCGGGTGACGATGTAGGGGCACTGCTCTAACCGGCGGTTGCCGAAATTCGCGGCGAAGGGCTTGATGATGCCCAGGGCCAGAGCGTAGGGGGCCAGCTGGAAGAAGTAGTCCGGATCCAGCGCCATGAGCCGATCCAGATCCTCCTTGCTCACCTTCTTCAGGTACGCCCGCAGACCCAGGATCAGGCATGCGTCGTGGCGGCCCAGGTCGCTGCGGCGGCCGCCGTAGGCGGCGAAGAAGCCGAGAACCCACTGCCCCAACGCGCTGCCCAGAGGGATCCACACCTGGCCCGCGATCACGCCCAGCAGGATCCAGATGGCAATGCAGGCAAGACCCATATACACCGGAACCTTGCCCCGCAGGTGGGTGCGGTAGGCCATCTCCTGAATCAGCCAGGCGGTGACGGCAGCCAGCGCGCCCAGAATGACCGCCAGGATCACCTGCAGCACCGGAACGGAGGTCATGTTCATGGCTACGCAGATGCCGCAGAATACATGGCTGGCGCAGCAGATCCAGCGGAACAGCTTCATATTGCCGGAGCTGGCACGGTACAGAGCCTTCTCCCCGGGCACCATGCCGGCCACCTTGCGGCAGAGCTTGGCATAGGCCGACGAGGTCGCGTCGATCACATCCCGGGAGGCGAACAGCAGCTTGAAAACCCTTGCCTCAAAGAGGCTGCGCTCATTGCCCATGTCCATCCGCCGGTGGAGCATCACCCGGCCCCGGCTGTCCAGGCGGATGGTGAGGTAGCCCAGCTGAGCCCAGGACATGACCATCATGGTCAGATCCCCCCCGGCCAGGGTCAAGCGGCAGCCCAGCTCCCCGGCGCTGACGCCCTGGGGCGGGGACAGGCTGCGGACGCGGTGCAGGGGCCAGGTTCTCAGGAACAGCAGCCAGTACAGCAGCGCCACGCCGATGAGGATCAGCATGGGCTTCAGCTCCGGGTTGCCCTCCCGGACGTAGATGCTGACCCCGGGGAACATATCCGGGGGCACGTCCAGGGTCATGGTCACGGCTTCGTGGTCATTGAGCTGGGCCTTGCTGCCGCCGGTGATCATGTTGCCGTTGCAGACGAAGGTCAGCTCGGAGTCAATGCCGCTCTGGCGGTAGGTGCTGGTGAAGCGGGGGCTGATCTCCGTGGCGGAGGGCAGCACCACCACGAAGGACAGGTAGTCCACCGGGTAGGAGAAGCCGCTGACCAGAGGCAGCTGCAGCTGCAGCGACCGTTCCAGGGTTTTCTCGTTCTGGATTACCTTCACGGCGTCGGGGATGGTGTAGTCGATCCGCAGGGAAAACTCGCCAACCAGACCGCTGACCACCCGGCTCACGTCCACATCCACGGTGGAGCCGGTTTTGGAGGTGCGGGCGCCCGCGCCGTTGAGGGAGATGTCTGTGGCGTTGCCCGGCAGGGGGAAGTAGAGGGTTTCCTGGGCGGCCTCCAGCCTGAGGGTCACGGTCAGATTTACCTGCACATCGCCGTTGGTATACACGGTGCAGTAGGCGTCCACCCGGGAGGCGGTATTCTCCGCGGACACCGGCAGCGCCAGCACGGAAAGCAGCAAAGCCGCGGTGAGTATGGAAAGCAATCTTCGCTTCAAATCCGTCCCCCCTTCCAAAAGAGCATAAATTTCATTCCACCATGTTACCATAAGCGGGGAGAAAAAGCAAGAAAAGATTCCCACGACGCAGGAAAGGGGCAAATTGGTGTTTAGCGGCTTCGCCGAATTGACAATTGTCAATTCTAAACACCAATTCGTCTGTCTGCCGTCTCAGGGGGGTTCCTATGAATATTTCTTGAATTTCTTTTGAATTTCGCTTCGGGGGGTGGTAGTTTGGGTTGGTTTATGGTATAATGCGTCCAAGTATACCATATTGGAGAGAGCGCGTATGATCGAATTACTTTCCCCGGCGGGGTCTATGGAGGCTTTGCAGGCGGCGGTGCAGAATG
>JAQXNQ010000381.1 GCA_029098085.1 Oscillospiraceae bacterium | reverse complement strand
CCCGGCAATTCCGGCGGCGGTCTGTTCGATGACCAAGGTCGGCTGATCGGCATCGTCAACGCCAAGTCCTCCGGCACCGGCATTGAGGGCATCGGCTTTGCCATCCCCATCAACACCGCCCGCAGCGTGGCAGAGGAGCTGATGCAGATCGGCTATGTCAGCGGCCGGGTGGAAATGGGTCTGAGCTTGACTGAAATCAGTGATTACCGAACCGCCATGCAGGCTGGTGTCAGCCGGGCGGGCGTCTATGTGACCGCAGTCAGCAGCACGGCTGCCCAGAACGCCGGCTTCCAGCGGGGCGACTGCATCACCGCCATTGACGGCACGGCGGTTTCCACCGTGGCGGAGGTCAAGGCACTGCTGAAGGAACACGGCGTCGGTGACACCATCACCGTATCGGTGATCCGGGGCAATCGTTCCGGTGATCTGTCCCTGACCCTGCAGCAGCTGCAGCCGGCCGGCAGTCTCAGCACCAGCACCATCTGAGCCGGCAGCGGCTTTCAGGATAGATCCGAAAGGGGAGAGTCCCGGGGAAGCATGACTTCCCCGGGACTTTTTGGCTGTCTGCGGGCAGCAAAAGTGGAAGATTCATCTTTCATGCGTATTTTGTCTGATTTTGGCCTTGAATTTCCCTGCATAGTATGATAAAATATAAAAAGTTTCCATACGTGTTTTACAGCATAGAAGCGATGCGGCTTTAAATGGGTAAAATCGCACAGGAAATTCTTGCAGCCTTTGAAAAAGTACAGTATAATATAAGCGGGAGGTCTGCCTCCCGGCTTTGAAAGGAAGGTTTTCCGTTATGTTTTTTCAGAAGGACATCGAGACGATGGGCCGGAAGGAACTGGAGGCGCTGCAGCTGGAGAGAATGAAGCATATTTTCCAGTACTGCTACGACAACGTTCCCTTTTATCACAAGCGAATGGATGAGGCCGGTTTTGATCCCGCCAAAATCCGGGTGCTCAGCGACATCGAGTATATGCCCTACACCACCAAGGAGGACATCCGGGACAACTATCCCACCGGACTGTTTGCCGTTCCCATGAAGGACATCGTCCGGATTCATGCCTCCTCCGGCACTACCGGCAAGCCCACCGTTGTCGGCTACACCAGAAACGACCTGAACAACTGGTCGGACTGCGTGGCCCGTCTGGTGGTCGCCGCCGGCGCCACCAGCGAGGATATTGTCCAGATCTCCTTTGGCTACGGCCTGTTCACCGGTGCGCTGGGTCTTCACTACGGCCTGGAGAAGATCGGTGCCACGGTCATCCCCATTTCCAGCGGCAACACCGAAAAGCAGGTGATGATGCTCAACGACCTGGGCGTCACCGCTCTGGTCAGCACCCCCTCCTACGCTCTGTACATGAGCGAGGTCGCCCGGGAAAAGGGCGTCCTGGACAGCCTGAAGCTGCGGCTGGGTCTGTTCGGCTCTGAGGGCTGCACCCCCGAGATGCGGGATCAGATCGAAAAGGGCTTCCACGTTTTCGCTACCGACAACTACGGCATGAGCGAGCTCTGCGGCCCCGGCGTTTCCGGCGAGTGCGAGCTCCGCTGCGGCATGCACATCAATGAGGACCATTTCTATCCCGAGCTGATCAATCCCACCACCCTGCAGAAGGTGGGCCCCGGCGAAGTGGGTGAGCTGGTGGTCACCACCCTGACCAAGGAAGGCATCCCCATGCTCCGCTACCGCACCAAGGACCTGACCACCATCGATTACGAGCCCTGCAAATGCGGCCGTACCTTTGCCCGGATGGCCAAGCCCATGGGCCGCAGCGACGATATGCTCAAGATCCGCGGCGTCAACGTCTTCCCGACCCAGATCGAGAGCGTCCTGATGACCGAGCCCCATGTGGGTGGCCATTATCAGCTGATCGTCCGCCGCGAGGGCTACTTTGATACGCTGGAGGTCAAGGTGGAGCTGGTGGATGGCAGCCTGCTGGAGAACTACGGCCAGCTGGAAAGCCTGCAGCGCAAGGTCGCCGCCGACCTGAAGAGCGTGCTGGGCATCCAGGCCAAGGTCACCCTCTGTGAGCCCAAGTCCATCGAGCGGTTCCAGGGCAAGGCCAAGCGGATCGTCGACCTGAGAAACGAAAAATAATTCCAACCCCTATTCCGAAAGGATGATATGCTTTGAAAAAACTGATGCTGGGCAACGAAGCCGTTGCGCGCGGCCTGTATGAAGCCGGCTGCGGGGTAGCCTCCAGCTATCCCGGAACCCCCAGTACCGAGATCACCGAGTGTCTGGCCAAATATCCCGAGGTCTATGCCGAGTGGGCGCCCAATGAGAAGGTCGCCACCGAGGTGGCCATCGGCGCTGCCATCGGCGGACGCCGCTCCTTCTGCGCCATGAAGCATGTGGGCCTCAACGTGGCCGCTGACCCCATCTTTACCGCCTCCTACACCGGCATCAACGCCGGTATGGTGCTGGTGGTGGCCGACGACCCCGGCATGCACTCCTCCCAGAACGAGCAGGACTCCCGTCACTACGCCATCGCTGCCAAGCTGCCCATGCTGGAGCCCTCCGACTCCGCCGAGTGCATTGCCTATGTGAAGGCGGCCTATGAGCTTTCCGAGCGGTATGACACGCCCGTGCTGATGCGGATGTCCACCCGTATTGCTCATTCCCAGAGCCTGGTGGAGACCTCCGACCGGGCAGAGCTGCCCCTGAAGGAGTATGTGAAGGACGCTTCCAAATATGTCATGGTACCCGGCTTTGCCAAGCGCAAGCACCCCAAGGTGGAGGCCCGCCAGCGGGCTCTGGCGGAGCTTGCCGAGACCAGCCCTCTGAATCAGGTCATCATGGGCGGCACCAGAATCGGCATCATTGCCGCCGGCACCACCTATCAGTACGCCCGGGAGGTCTGGGGTGACGAGGCCAGCTATCTGAAGCTGGGTCTGATCAACCCGCTGCCCACCAGACTGATTCAGGATTTCGCCGAAAAGGTTGACACCCTCTATGTCATTGAGGAGCTGGACGACATCATCGAGACCCACTGCCGCAAGATCGGCGTCAAGGTCATCGGCAAGGAGATTTTCCCCTGGGAGGACGAGTTCTCCCAGAAGCTGATCGCCGAAAAGATGAAGGGCCCGTCTGCGCCTGCCTATGTCTTCCCCGAAGACGTGCCGGTGCGTCCTCCCGTCATGTGCGCCGGATGTCCGCACAGAGGCCTGTTCTATGTGCTGAAGCAGCTGAAGGTCACCGTTTCTGGTGATATCGTCTGCTATACCCTGGGTGCTTCGGCTCCCCTCAGCGCCATGGATACCACGGTCTGCATGGGCGCGTCCATCTCTGCTCTTCACGGCTTCAACACCGCCCGGGGCGCGGATTCCGCTGCCAGATCGGTGGCCGTCATCGGCGACAGCACCTTTATTCATTCCGGCATTACCAGCCTGATCGACATCTCCTACAATCAGGGTATCTCCACCGTCATCGTGCTGGACAACTCCATCACCGGCATGACCGGCCATCAGCAGAACCCCACCACCGGTCTGACCCTGAAGGGGGATCCCACCGCCAAGGTCAGCATCGAGAAGCTCTGCTCCGCCATCGGCATCAACCGGGTTCGGGTGGTGGATCCTTATGATCTGAAGGCCACCATGGAGGCGGTAAAGGAGGAGCTGGCTGTCAGCGAGCCTTCTGTTATCATCAGCCGCCGTCCCTGTGCCCTGCTGAAATATGTCAAGCACAATCCGCCCGTCACGGTGGATCGGGATAAATGCCGCGGCTGCAAGTCCTGCCTGAGATTGGGCTGCCCCGGTATCAGCGTTGCGGACGGCAAGGCCGTCATCGACAACACCCTCTGCGTGGGCTGCGGTCTCTGCGCGGATCTCTGCGGCTTCGGCGCCATCAGCAAGTAAGGGGAGGGAATGAGCATGAAGAAGAATGTGATGATCGTCGGCGTCGGCGGACAGGGAAGCCTGCTGGCCAGCAAGCTGCTGGGCAACGTGGTCATGTCTGCGGGCTATGATGTGAAGGTATCCGAGGTGCACGGCATGTCCCAGCGGGGCGGCTCGGTGGTCACCTATGTGAAATATTCCGATGAAAAGGTCTGGTCTCCCGTGGTCAACGAGGGAGAGGCCGACCTGATCATCTCCTTTGAGCTGCTGGAAGGCGCGCGGTACATCCCCTATCTGAAGAAGGGCGGCAAGCTGGTGGTCAACGACCAGAAGATCGCCCCCATGCCGGTGATCACCGGCGGCGCCGTTTATCCAGAGGACATCGCCGGTAAGCTGCGGGAGCTGGGTGTGGACGTCACCGTGGTGGATGCCCTGTCCCTGGCCGAGGCGGCCGGCTCCGCCAAGGCCACCAACGTGGTGCTCATGGGCGTGGCCTCCAAATCCATGGAGTTTTCTGACGAGCAGTGGCAGACGGCCATCGGTGCCTGTGTGCCGCCCAAATTCATCGACCTGAACCGGAAGGCCTTTGAGCTGGGCCGCCGGCATGAGGAATAATTCCCCTCTGGAAAGGAGCGGTTTTCATGACCATTAAGCAGCTTTCCATCTTTGTGGAAAACAGACCCGGCCGTCTGGCGGAGATCACCGACATCCTGGGTCAGGAACAGATCGACATCCGGGCCGTCTGCGTGGCGGACACCCGGGAGTTCGGCATTCTGCGGCTGATCGTGGATGATCCCGAGAGCGCCGCCGAGAAGGTGAAGCATCACGGCTGCACCTGCACCCTCAGTGAGGTGCTGGTACTGCGGATTGACGATGTGCCCGGCGGACTGGCCTATCCCATGCGGGTGCTGTCGGAGATCGGCATCAGCGTGGAGTATATGTATGCCTTCGTCTCCAAGAGCACCGATGCGGCGTACGTCATCTTCCGGGTGGAGGACAACGAGCACGCCATGGAAGCTCTGAAGAGCAAGGGCGTTCAGGTGGCCTCCCAGGAGGAGATCCGGAACCTGTAAGGAAGCATCAGACCGCTGCAGATATAGCCTGCGGCGGTCTTTTTGCGCCCTTCCGGCAGCTTTTTTATCTGCCCCTGCAGAAGAGAGACTGTCCGGTTTCGAAAGATGCATATTTTCCGAATAACGCTGCAAATATGCGATATGACAGAATATTTTGCGGATAAAGCCGCATATACAGTGAATTATGAATACAGACCCGGCTATAAAATAGCTGAAAAAATGCGCCTCTTGGCCGGAACAAAGGATGATTTTGCATAAAGATTTCCTGATTTTGAATTTTTCTTCACTTTTTTCTTGCAATTCACGCCGGGTTGTGATAGAGTATAACCATTCAAACCGAACACAGAAAGGACGACCCTTATGAACATGAAGAAAGTATTTGCTCTGGCAGCCGCCGCTGCTCTGACCCTTTCGCTGGCCTCCTGTGGCAGCTCCACCAAGAAGATCACCTCTGTTGACGACCTGGCCGGCGCCAAAATCGGCGTGCAGCTGGGCACCACCGGCGACATCTACATCACCGGCGATATTGAGGCCGGCGTGTTCCCTGACGCTTCCGTGGAAGAGTTTACCAAGGGCATTGACGCGGTTCAGGCTCTGAAGCAGGGCAAGATCGACGCCGTGGTCATCGACAGCGAGCCTGCCAAGGCTTTTGTCGCCGTGAATTCCGAGCTGGCCATTCTGGACACCCCCTACACCGAGGAAGAGTACGCCATCTGCGTGTCCAAGGAGAACAAGGAGCTGACCGAGAAGCTCAACGGCGCCATCGCCGAGCTGAAGACCGACGGCACGCTGGACGCCATTCTGGATAAGTACATCAACAAAACCGAGGGCGCCAAGGGCTATGTGACCCCCGAAGGCACCGAATATCCCAACGGCCAGCTGGTCATGGCAACCAACGCCTACTTTGAGCCTTATGAATACTACGAGGGCGACACCATCGTGGGCATCGATGCCGAGTTCGCCAAGGCCATCTGCGACAAGCTGGGCTACGAGCTGAAGATCGAGGACATGGAGTTTGATTCCATCATTGCCGCCGTTCAGTCCGGCAAGGCCGATTTCGGCGCCGCCGGCATGACCGTCAACGAGGATCGTCTGGTCAACGTGGACTTCACCGACACCTACGCCACCGGCGTGCAGGTCATCATCTACAAGAAGTAAAACAGCTGGTTTCCGGCTGACCGAAGCCGCCGCCGGCGGGGAGTATCCCGTCCGCTGCGGCGGCTTTTCCGTTTCAGGACCGTGAAAGGAAGGTTTTGGGATTGTTGAACGCGCTGATCCAGTGGTTTGATTCCTTTGGAGAACGGTTTTATACCAACTTCATCAAGGAAGACCGCTGGCATTATCTGGTGGACGGTCTCGGCACTACGCTGATCGTCACCTTTTTCGCTCTGATCATCGGCATCGCGCTGGGATCGCTGCTGGCCCTCTGCCGGGTCACCCATGACAAGACCGGCAGACTGAAATTCCTCAATGGGGTGGCCAAGCTCTATCTGACCGTCATTCGTGGTACGCCTGTCATGGTGCAGCTGCTGATCATCTACTTCGTCATTTTCGGCAGTGTGGCCGTCAACAAGATTGTGGTGGCGGTGCTGGCTTTCGGCCTCAACTCGGCAGCTTATGTGGCGGAGATCTTCCGCAGCGGCATCATGAGTGTGGACATCGGCCAGATGGAAGCCGGCCGCAGCCTGGGCATGAACTACAATCAGGTCATGTGGAAAATCATCATGCCCCAGGCGGTCAAGAACATCCTGCCCGCTCTGGGCAACGAATTCATCGTCCTGCTGAAGGAGACCTCCATCTCGGGCTACATCGCCCTGCAGGATCTGACCAAGGGCGGCGACATCATCCGCAGCCGCACCTATGACGCCTTTATGCCCCTGATTGCCGTGGCTCTGATTTATCTCTGCATGGTGCTGCTGCTGCAGGCCGGCGTCAACCGCCTTGAAAGGAGGCTGTCCAGAAGTGATCGACGTTAAGGATCTGCATAAGTCGTTCGGCAGCCTGTCGGTGCTCAACGGCATTACCGAAACCCTCGAAAAAGGGGACAAGGTGGTTGTCATCGGCCCCTCCGGATCGGGCAAAAGCACCTTCCTCCGCTGCCTGAACCTGCTGGAAACCCCCAC
>JAQXNQ010000380.1 GCA_029098085.1 Oscillospiraceae bacterium | reverse complement strand
CATAGGACAGACTACCGGACACCCGGACAGCTCCGCTCTCCTCCTCATACCGTCCCCCTGAAAGGCCCCAGGTCAGCAGCAGGCTCTCCTCCGGGTTCAGGGTGCCGGTGAGGCTGAAATGAGTCTGGTCTCCCTCTTCCGCCTCGGGCAGTCCGGAAATGTGATACAGGGTTACCGTTTCCTCCAGAATGGCCGGAGGATCGGGCTGCCCGGAAAGGGCCTCCTCATACCAGCCGAAATCCGGCTCCTCTCCAAAGGAAGGAGAAGCGCCCGGAGAAAGGGTGCTGTCCAGCGGCTGACCGTCCGCATACAGCTCCGGCTCCATCTCCGACAGCTCATAGAGGGACGCCGCCAGCGGCAGGCTGAAAACCACATCTCCTTCACCGGACAGGTCGTAACGGTCCTCCACGGTCAGGGTGTTGCCATTTTCCTCACAGGTCATGGACAGGGTGCGCCGGGCGGTCAGTTCATCCCCTTCCAGCTGCAGCAGGGGCAGCACCGGCCCAGCATAGCTCTGGAAAACGCGGTCGGCGGTCGCCTGTGTGCCGCCTTCCGCCATACCGGAGGAGGCGCCCATGCCGCCCATCAGCAGCCGCAGAACACTCCCGCCGCCGACCAGCGCCAGCGTCAGGCAGGCCACCGCCGCCAGGGGCCGCAGGACGCTTCTCCGCCGGGGACGCAGCTCCCAAGGACGCAGCTCCCGAGGACGCAGCTCCCGAGGACGCTGCCGCAGCTCCTCCGGAGCGCGGAGGCTGTCCAGTTCCCGGATATAATCCGCTTTATTCATCCTCAAACCCTCCTGTCATTTGACGGCGCAGCAGCTCCCTTCCCCGCTTCAGCCAGGAAAGGACGGTGTTCTGCCGGGTGTGCAGAATCCCGGCAATCTCTTTGGCCGTGTAGCCCTCGTAATAATGCAGGTAAATGGCGTTTCGGTACTTTTCCGGCAGCAGCCGCACCTCGTCCAGCACCGGCGTTTCCGGGCCCGCTTCTCCCTGCTCGGGCAGCTGCTCCACCGGAATTTCCCGTCTGCCGCGAAAATGGCTGTGACAGGTGTTGATGGCCACCCGGATCAGCCAGGCCTTCAGATGCTCCTCGCTCTCAAACCGTTTGCTGCTGTCAAGCAGCCGCAGGAAGACCTCCTGGGTGATGTCCTCAGCATCCTCCAGATTGGAGGTGCTGTGCAGCGCAATGCGGTAAACCATGTCGGTGTACCGGTCAAACGCCAGGGAGAAGCTGTCCGCTGACAGTCCCTGTCCTTTCATGTCGTCTCCCCCTTTCTTTGTAAACACTGCAAAAAGGGACGAATTATTGCGAAGGAGAAAAATTTTCGTGAAACATCATGGGAACCGGCGGGATTTATCATTTTGCAGTTGCGTTCCGACAGAGTTCTGCTATAATAAAAGCAGAAAATCCGAAAGGAGAAAGCGATGGACAACGTTCTGGATTATCTGGACTGGCGGGGAGACCTCTCGCTGCAGCAGTGCCCCTTCGGGCCGGTGGATAGTCTCGTACTCTGCTGCCTGACCTATCTGCGCTTTGAGGAACTGCCCGGGGAGCGGCCACTGCAGCTGCGGGAGGCGGCCGGACAGTTTTTCAACCTGCCCCCGGAACGGCAGAAGGCCCGCACTCCACAGGATTTCACCCTGCTGCAGAAGGCGGCGGACAGCCGGCGGTTCTCCGGTATGCTGCTGACCCGCTGCCGCAGCGAGTTCATTCCCGAGGAAGAAAAGCAGTTCGCCGCCATGACCTTTCTGCCGGAGGACGGCAGCGTCTATCTGGCCTTCCGTGGCACCGACAGCAGTCTGGTGGGCTGGAAGGAAGACTTCAACATGAGCTTTCTGGACACGGTGCCCTCCCAGCTGGCAGCGGCTCGGTATCTGCAGGAGGCGGCCGAATGTTTTTCCGGCCCCATCCGGCTGGGCGGGCACTCCAAGGGCGGCAATCTGGCGGTCTACGCCGCGTCCCAGGCGGGGCCGGAGCTGCTGCCCCGGATTCTCTGTGTCTATAACAACGACGGCCCCGGCTTCGGTCCCGGAACCGCCGGCAGTGCGGGATACAGAATGGTGCTGCCGCTGGTGCAGACCTTTCTGCCCCAATCGTCGGTGGTGGGGATGCTGCTGGAGCACGACGAGCCCTACACCGTCGTCCGCAGTGGCCAGGTGAGTCTGCTGCAGCACGATCCCTACTCCTGGCAGGTGCGGGGCAGGGATTTCGTCCGGATGGAGGAGGTCACGGCAGGCAGCCGCTTCGTGGATCAGACCCTGAAATCCTGGGTGGCGGAGATGGATCTTTCCCAGCGGGAGATCTTTTTCGACACGGTTTTTCAGGTCTGCAGCGCCCCCGGCGCCCGCTCCTTTGCCGATGTGGCCGGAGCCTGGCTCCGGCGGCCGGCCCTTCTGAAGGAGAATCTGGAAAAGCTCAGCCCGGAGCAGCGGAGAATCGTCCGCAGAACCGTCTCGATGCTGCTCAGCGCCGGAGGACGCTCCCTGCAGGAGCTGCTCCGCAGACGGCAGGACGAAGGAGAAAACGTGCTCCCTGCCGAAAGTGAACCGGTTCTGCTGCCGGAAAAACGAGCGGACAGTCCAATGAATGACTGACCGCGGAAAGGAACCGCTATGGAAAAAACGCTGTACACCGTGCGCCGTCTGGACGGCGACTATGCCATTCTGGTCAGCGAAGAGGGCGTGGAAAACACCGTCGCCCGGGCGCTGCTGCCCATGGAGATTGAGGAGGGAACCCGGCTCCTCTGCGAGATGTTCTGCTACACCATTCTGCCGGATTAACAGAGAATGCCGAAATCCGGCGGATTTCAAAAATCACCCTTGATTATTCTGATGTTTCGGGTATAATAGTAGGTGTAACAAGTCGAAACCGGGCTTTGCCCGTGAAAGGAGCAGCAAAATGATCGTTACCAAAGAAACCTGCATCGGTGATATTCTGGACTTTGACCGCACCACCTCGGTGTTCTTCCTGGAAATGGGAATGCACTGCCTGGGCTGTCCCTCCGCCAGAGGCGAGTCCCTGGCTGACGCCTGCGCCGTCCATGGCGTGGACGCGGACGAGATGGTTGAGCGGATCAACCAGCATCTGGCAAAGTAATTCTGCTGGGCGGACGGACGGCGCAGAGCCGTTCCGTCCGTTTTTCTTTTTCGGGATGAACACCTCCTCTGCCCGGGCCATGGCAGAGGCGCGTCACCGGTTCATGGAGCAGTTTCTGGAGGAGTTCTTCGCTGAATGGGACGGAAAACGCTGACAGGCCGGGCGGAACACATCCGGACGGCCTGCCGCAAAGCTGAAAAGGAGCATGATGATGAAAAAACTCAGACGAATCCTGTCCTCGTGCCTGGTTCTGTCCACCGCATGGAGCTTCGGCGCCCAGTCCATGAGCGCCAGGGCTTGGTGGAGCGTGCAGCCGGAGGAAGCCAAAACCGGCTTTGTGCAGGAGGAAGGCGGAACGCGGTATTATGTCACCATGGAAACCACCGAAGGCGGCGTCACGACCCTTTGGCAGGATTACTGCCGCCGTTTCCGGGAAATCGATGGGAACTGGTACTATTTCAGCGCCCCCGACGGGTATATGCAGACCAGCGTTCAGGAAGTGACCATCAACAGCTGGCAGGGAGCGGTCACGGCCCCGTTTCTGTTTGATGAAAACGGCGTGCTGCAGCTGGGGCTGATTGAGCTGGACGGTGTCTGGCGGTACTACTACATCTGGTCGGACTGGACAGGATTTGAAGATTCCAGCGTGGAAATCAGCTA
>JAQXNQ010000379.1 GCA_029098085.1 Oscillospiraceae bacterium | reverse complement strand
TCGGATAAAACCGGCACCCTGACCCAGAACCGGATGACGGCGGTGCGGCTGTATCTGCCCTTTGACGACATCACGGTGGAGGACAGCGACCAGCCCTTCCTGCTGGAGGGACGGCGGATTGATCCGCTGCGCAGCGAAGCCGGTCGGGAGGCTCTGACGGTTTTTGCTCTCTGTAATGACGCCGCAGAAGGAGCGGACGGCTTCATCGGCGATCCCACCGAAACCGCTCTGGCAGCTCTTGCTGCCAAGGCAGGGCTCCTTCCCTCCCGCATGACCCATTTGCGCAGAACCGGTGAGCTGCCCTTTGACAGCGCCCGCAAACGGATGTCGGTGGAGGTGGAAAACCGCAGCGGCGAACGCACGCTGCTGTGCAAGGGCGGCTGTGATCTGATTCTGTCCCGCTGCACGGCCATCCGCACCGCGCAGGGTCCTGCGGCGCTGGATCAGCGGATGCGGCAGCGGATTCTGGATGCAGCGGACGCCATGGCTTCCGAGGGCCTGCGGGTGCTGGCGGCGGCCAGCCGTCCCCTTGCGCCCGATGAAAAGCTGTCGGAGCAAAGTGAAGCAGGGCTTTGCTTTCTGGGGCTGGCCGGCATGATGGATCCGCCCCGTCCGGAGGTTCGGGAAGCGGTGCACAGCTGCCGCCGGGCCGGTATCCGCACGGTCATGATCACCGGCGACCATCAGCTCACCGCCAGAGCCATTGCCGGACAGGTGGGCATCTGGCACAAGGGGGACCGGGTGCTGACCGGCGCCGAGCTGGACCGGATGAGCGAGGAGGAGCTGGGACGGGCGACGGAGGAAACCTCGGTCTACGCCCGGGTCAGTCCCCGCCACAAGCTGATGATCGTCCGGGCCCTGAAAAAACGGGGCCATATCACCGCCATGACCGGCGACGGCGTCAACGACGCCCCTGCGGTACGGGAAGCGGACATCGGCGTGGCCATGGGCATCCCCGGCACCGACGTGACCCGGGAGGCCTCCGATCTGGTGCTGCTGGATGACAATTTCGCCACGCTGGAGGCGGCAGTGGAGGAAGGCCGGGCCATCTATCAGAATATCCGGAAATTCATCCGCTACCTGCTTTCCTGCAACATCGGCGAGGTGCTGACCATGTTTCTCGGCATTCTCATGGGCATGCCGGTGGTGCTGCTGCCCATTCATATTCTTCTGGTCAATCTGGTCACCGACGGGCTGCCTGCCATCGCCCTGGGGCTGGAACCGGCGGAGAAGGACATCATGCGCCGCCCGCCCCGGGGCTCCTCGGAGGGTATCTTTGCAGGCGGACTGCTGTCCCGGATCCTGTTTCGGGGCTGCCTGATCGGGCTGACCACCCTGTTTGTCTTCGGGCATTTTCTGAATACGGCCGACCTGCAGACCGCCCGCTCCGCCGCCTTTCTGACCCTGGTGCTGACCCAGCTGATCCATGTGTTTGAATGCAAGAGCGAGGAGCACACCATCCTGTCCATTCCCCTTTTCAACAACCTGAAGCTGCTGGCAGCTGCGGCTTTTTCGGCTCTCACCGCCTTTGCTGCCCTGTACTGGCCGCCCTTCGCCCGCCTGATGGAAACGGCTCCCCTTTCCCTGGAGAATCTGCTGTTTATCGGGGTCTGCCTGCTGGCTGCGCCGGTGCTGTCCATTCTGACCGGAAGGCTGTTCACCGAAAAGACGCCCGGCCGCCGGAAAAAGACAGATGCTCCGTCTCCGGCAAAGGAGCAGAAGAAAGGCAAAGGATTCCGTATCAAAAGGCTTCTCCCGCACAGGCAGTCCCAGCCCTGATCAGAGGATTTTTCCGCCTGTTTCCCGGGAAATATCCCGCTTCGGCAAAGATTCTCGTTGACAGAGGCCCAAAAATACGGTAGGATAATAATGTATGGAAATCCATACGCTGACAGGGCGGACCCATGACATTCCTGCGGGAATGAAACCAGTTCAGGAGGATGGCTATGCTTCTGAAAGAAATCAATTCCGTCAATTTCAAGCAATTCGGAACCACCGTGACCAGCACGGTGCCCTTTGAGGACTGGCAGCAGAGCCTGTACGAGGACGACATCCGGATCAGTTCTTCCCTCTGGCATTTTGAGACAGAGTGCGTCATTGAACCGGTCAGCGGGGTCGGTCTGCTCTTTGTCCGCACGCCGGACAGCATGATCCAGAAGTTTCTGCTGGATACCCCCGTGCGCATCTATCCGCTGGTACAGTTCTGCGTGCTGCCCTATGAAAGCCGGCTCAGCTACCGGATCTACAGCCGTTCGTCCAAAATTATCACCTCCACCGCCAACGTTCTGACCGGCGCGGGCTTTATCCCCAATGTCCATGTCAAAACGCTGTACACCATCCTCTATCAGGAGAAGAGCCGCCAGTTTGATTTCCGGGGAGAAAAGCACTCCTTCTGGGAATTCACCTATGTGGACAAGGGAAATATGATCTGCGAGGTGGATGGCCTTCCCTACGAGCTGAAGCAGGGGCAGATGATGTTTTTTGCACCGCATCAGTTTCATGTGCAGAAGGGCGACGGAAAAAGCCCCCTCACCTTCCTGACGGTTACCTTTGACGGAGACATCGTACAGCCCGACATGGTCGCCAACCGGACGATCTACGCCGATGAGGCCTGCATGAAAATCATCCAGAACATCATCCAGGAGGAGCACAGCGGCAGCATCTACAGCGGCGACATGATCATCTGCGAGCTGACCCGGCTGCTGATCACCGTGGTGCGCAACATCCGTTCCGACACGATCGTCACCCGCATTCCAACCCGGCTGAAGGTCAAGGTGGACAATGCCTATGTCAGCGAGTGCATCGAGCTGATCCATCAGAACATCTCGTCCACCATCACCCTGCCCTGGCTGGCCAGACAGCTGAATCTGAGTCCGTCCTACCTGTCCAGTCTGTTCAAGCAGAAGGTGGGCCGCAGCATTTCGGAATATGTCCGGCTGGTGCGGCTGGAAAAGGTCAAGGACATGATCGGCGAGGGCCGGTACACCATCGCACAGATTTCCGACATCATGGGCTACTGCTCCCCGACCTATCTCTCTACCGAGTTCAAGCGGGAGTATGACATGTCCCCCAAGGAATACGCCAAAATGCTGGGGTAAGGCTGCCGCCGCCCCGTTATTTTGCCAATAAACAGAAAAAAGGAAATGAAAGAGGAAGCG
>JAQXNQ010000378.1 GCA_029098085.1 Oscillospiraceae bacterium | reverse complement strand
GTGGCTGACATCGCTGGCCGTATAGGGCTTCAGAGACCGAATCTGCTCCGGAGGAATATAGTCCGGCAGATCCAGCTGGATATCCTGCAGCTCTCCCATAATCACCGGCCCGGCCACAAGAGTGCAGCCGGTTTCGGGCACGGTTACGGCAAAAAGAGTCAGCCCGATGGGACAGTAAAAGGCGTATCGTCCGTGCCAGCGCCTTGCCTCGTTGCACCCGTACAGCAGGGTGGAAAGCAGCCGGCAGCGATTGGGGCACTGGTCACAGAAACAGTTGTCCACCGTGTTTTCCGTGAACAGGATGGCCCGTTCCTTGGTGTCCACGACGGTTACGGGGATCTGACAGACGGCGGAAAAATGCCGGGTCAGGGTATGATAAAATTGGGATCGTTCAGCTTCCAGCGGAAACTCCTCCTTTCCGATGCTGATTTTATCATACCTGACCCCGGGTCAAAAAGCAAGTGTTTTTGGGGGAGTGTCCGGTAAAAATCGACACCGGGCGGAGCACATCCGGATTTCCGGGGTTCTGCGCGGAATACGCGCTGCAACAATGGCTGAATTCCATCAAAACAGCTTAAAGGAGACGCTTTCATGGAATCGCGCGGCCGCTGCCGCGCAAGTAAACCGCAAAGCGGTTTATTCAGTAGACATTATATAGAAAACATCCGGGTATTTCTTGCAGTATTTTTTTGCGCTTTAGGATAATTTTATGATGGAAACGGAATCGGAGAAAAAAGCGCAGCTCATCCCCGGGATGGGAATGAACCGCGCTTTGGCAGAAGGTGCGGAGAGCAGATCAGCCTCCAAACCGCTTCTGCAGCTTCTCCACGATTTTATGGGCGCATTTATTGACGTCGCCGCAGCCCAGCGTCAGAATCAGATCGCCGGGCTCGGCCCGCTCTGCCACATAGGAGGAAATCTCCTCAAACTCCGGGAACCAGACGCAGCCGGGAATTTTGTCGGCCAGCTGGCTGGCATAGACGCTGAGGGTGTTCTTTTCCCGGGAGCCCATGATTTCAGACAGGACTACCCTGTCGGCCAGCTGCAGCACCCGGGCGAAATCGTCCATCAGCATGTAGGTGCGGGAATAGGTGAAGGGCTGGTGTACCGCCCAGATCCGTTTGTAGGGCAGCGCCCGGGCCGCTTTGAGGGTGGCCTCGATCTCAGTGGGATGATGGGCGTAATCATCGGCGACGGTGATGCCGTTTTCGTGATAGAGCACCTCAAACCGGCGGCCGGAGCCGTGGAAGTTGTTGATGCCCCGGACACAGTCCTCCGGCGAGGCGTCAGCCTGCAGAGCGGCGGCGCAGGCAGCCACGGCGTTCAGCACATTGTGCTCGCCGGGAACGTGCATATGCAGGGTGCAGAGCGTTTCGCCGCCCTTTTTCATCAGGTCGAAGATGGTCTCCACACCGCCGGGATGGCGGATGTTGGCCGCATAGAAGTCGTTCTCGGGCCGGTAGCCGAAGGTCAGCACCGGTTTGTCAAGACCGGTGAGGGCTTTGACGGTATTGGCGTCGTCCCCGTTATAGATGACCATCCGGCTGGCCTTTTCGGCGAACTTCCGGAAGGAGGCCATCAGATTGTCCATGGTTTTGAAATAGTCCAGATGGTCGGCGTCGATGTTGAGCACCACTGCCACATCGGGATGCAGCTGCAGGAAGGTGTCGACGAATTCACAGGACTCGCAGACCATCCGCTGGGACTTGCCCGCACGTCCGCTGCCGCTGATAGCCGGGAGCTTGCCGCCAATGACACAGGTGGGATCCAGTCCGGCATCCAGCAGAATCTGGGTCAGCATGGAGGTGGTGGTGGTTTTGCCGTGGGTGCCGCTGACGCACAGGGCGTTGTCGTACCGGGCGGTCAGCTCGCCCAGCAGGATGCTGCGCTCCACCGTGGGGATGCCGCTCGATCTGGCGGCGATCAGCTCGGGGTTGTCGGCCATGATGGCGGCCGTGTGTACGATCAGATCGGCTCCGGCGATGTTTTCCGCCTTCTGGCCCAGGACAACGGGGATGCCCATTTCCCGCACCTTCTGAAGGGTGTCGGTTTCGTTGTTGTCCGAGCCGGTGATGTAATAGCCCTCACTGTGCAGGATCTGGGCCATGGGGTACATGCCCGAGCCTCCGATGCCGATGAAGTGCAGATGCTTTTTGTTTTCCAGC
>JAQXNQ010000377.1 GCA_029098085.1 Oscillospiraceae bacterium | reverse complement strand
GGCTCTGATGGCCTGCTCGGTGCTGCTGACCGGCTGCGGGGACAGCGAAGAGGCGGCAGGGGTCAGCGTGGTGGCGGCGTCCGCCTATGTGCCCGACGAGACCCTTTCTTCCCTGCAGCAGACGCTGGACACCGGCTTCAGTGAAGAGCAAAACGGCTTTGGCTGCTCGGTGCAGGGCATCAGCAGCGGAGACTCCGGAGCGGATCCCATGATGGCCATGAGCGGCATGATGAAGCTGACCAGCATGATTGCCGCCAAGGAGGTGGACGTGCTGATCACCAATGAGGAGGAGGGTCAGCGGCAGGCCAACGGCGAGTCCTTCCTGCCCCTGTCCGATCTGTTTACCGAGGAGGAGCTGGCCGGATACGAGCTGGTTTCCTTTGAAGTGACGGACGAGGACGGCGCCGAGGGCGATCTGAACAACGTGCCCTGCGGCATTCAGCTCACCGACAGCAGCCTTTCCGTCCTGGGGGATCAGGTGGCGGTGTATGTCATCTGCAACACCGAATGTCCGGATGACGTCAAAGAGGTGGTGCTGCAGCTGGCAGAGCTGTATAATTGATATGTTTGCTTTTCTTCAGTCGGAACGACAGTCCATCTGCCGTTCCGGTTTTGTCTTTTACGAAATCTTTACAGCCCTTCTGCGAAAAAACCTTTGCGTTTTTTGTCCGAAAGGGGTATAATAAATTTGTACGGGTGTGCCGCTGTCCGGCATGTCCGGCAACGAGGAAGCGAGTATACGTCTCCCGCCCTTCGGGGCAAATCAATCATGGAAAGGATGTGAGCGCGTGGACCCGCTGCCCAGTCGATTGTGCACTGAAAACAGAAGAGCCGCGCTTCGCGCGCAGAATCCGGGTGGCATCGCTGTCTTCGGTTTATTCAGGTTACCCTGAAACGGACCGTGACCCTTCCGCTCCTTTCCTGCTGCGTCCGCGCGGCCGGAAAGGAGCGTTTTTTATGACCCAGAACATGACGATCGTGGAAGACGTCAACACCCTCATGGAGGATCGGAAGTTCTCCGCCGTCCGCAAGCTGCTGGAGGAGCTGTATCCGGTGGATGTGGCCGCCGTCTTTTCCGAGCTGGATCCCCGGTTCACCGGACCGGTGTTTCGCCTGCTGTCCAAGGAAACCGCTGCCGAGGCCTTTTCCTATATGGACGCCGATGTGCAGCATCAGGTCATTCAGGCTCTGTCCGACACAGAGCTGAAGCAGGTGCTGGACGAGATGTATCTGGACGACACGGTGGATATGCTGGAGGAGCTGCCCGCCGGTATCGTCAAGCGGATTCTCAAGGTCAGCAGCCCCGATGCCCGGGGACAGATCAACCGACTGCTCTGCTATCAGGAGGGCTGCGCCGGCAGCATCATGACCACCGAATTCATCGACCTGAAGCGGGGCATGACCGTCAGCCAGGCCTTTGACCGGATCCGCCGGGTGGGCGTGGAGATGGAGACCATCTACAACTGCTATGTGACCGACCGCAACCGCTGTCTGGTGGGGGTTGTGACGGTGCGGGAGCTGCTGCTGAACCCTTATGAGGCCCGGGTGGAGGACCTGATGGAGGATCATGTGATCCGCGTCCACACCGGAGACGATCAGGAGCAGATTGCAGCCCTGTTCCAGAAGTACGACATGCTGGCACTGCCGGTGGTGGACTCGGAGGAGCGTCTGGTGGGCATCATCACCATCGATGACGCCGTGGACGTTATCCAGGAGGAAAACACTGAGGACTTTGAGAAGATGGCGGCACTGTCCCCGTCGGAGGAGCCTTATCTGAAGACCTCGGTCTGGGTGCATGCCCGCAAGCGGATCGGCTGGCTGCTGGTGCTGATGTTCACCGCCGCCATCACCGGCGGCATTCTCAACCAGTTCGAGGACGCCATCGCTGCCGTGCCGCTGCTGGTTTCCTTCATTCCCATGCTGATGGATACCGGCGGAAACTGCGGCTCCCAGAGCGCCACCCTGATCATCCGCGGCATGGCGCTGGGGGAGATCCGGCTGCGGGATGTGGCACGGGTCTTCTTTAAGGAATTTCGCATCTCGCTGCTGGTGGGCGGCACGCTGGCTCTGCTCAACGGCCTGCGGATCTGGATTTTCTACCACAATCCACTGATTGCCCTGACGGTGGCGGTGAGCCTGCTGCTGACGGTGGTCATTGCCAAGAGCATCGGCTGCATGCTGCCCATGGCGGCCCGCCGCTGCGGTCTGGACCCCGCCCTGATGGCCTCCCCGCTAATCACCACCGTGGTGGACACCTGCTCGATTCTGGTGTACTTCCTGCTGGCATCGAAGATTCTGGGCCTGTGAAGGGCAACAGACGAAAACGCCCCGTTTTCCGGGGAAGCGTTCGGCTTCCGGAAAACGGGGTGTTTCTGCTTATGCGGCGGAAGGAGAAGACCGCCGCGGCGGATTTTTAATAGTTTTCCTTGCGCACTTCAAAGAAGGCCTGGGGATGCTTGCAGACGGGGCAAACGTCGGGCGCCTTGGTGCCGACCACCAGATGTCCGCAGTTGCGGCATTCCCACATGGTGACACCGCTCTTTTCAAAGACGGCCATGGTCTGCACGTTTTTCAGCAGGGCGCGGTACCGCTCCTCGTGGGCCTTTTCGATGGCGGCCACACCGCGGAACTGCTCGGCCAGCTCGTGGAAGCCCTCTTCGTCGGCTTCCCGGGCCATGCGGTCGTACATGTCGGTCCACTCGGCGTTTTCGCCTTCGGCGGCATGCAGCAGGTTTTCAGCGGTGTCGCCCAGTCCGCCCAGTGCCTTGAACCACAGCTTGGCGTGCTCCTTCTCGTTTTCGGCGGTCTGTAGGAACAGGGCTGCGATCTGCTCAAAGCCTGCCTTCTTGGCAACGCTGGCAAAATAAGTATACTTGTTCCGGGCCTGGCTCTCACCGGCGAAGGCTTCCCACAGGTTCTTCTCAGTCTTGGTGCCGGCGTAGGGGTTCTTCTTGGGGGCTTCCTCGATT
>JAQXNQ010000376.1 GCA_029098085.1 Oscillospiraceae bacterium | reverse complement strand
ATGTTCGGGGAGTTTGTTTACCCCTATTATGAGAAGACCGCCCGGCTGTTCGGCAAGGTCTACTGGGGCTGCTGCGAGCGGTGGACAAAATCTGGGACGATTATATCAGCCACATGCCGAACCTTGCCAAGGTGTCCATTTCCGCCTGGTGCAATGAGGAGTTCATGGGCGAGCGGCTGGCGGGGTCGAATGTGATCTATTCCCGTAAGCCGTCCCCCAATTTTGTGGGTGTGCCGGATGTCTTTCTCGAGGAGACCTTTGCGGAACACATCCGCAAAACGGCCCGGGCCGCCCGGGACTGCAACCTCGAAATCATCATGCGGGATATCTACACGCTCAAAGGCGATCGCAGACGCGCCAAACGGGCAGTGGATATTGCCCGGTCGATTCTGAACAACCGGTAACCTTTCGGGCATACAAACAAAAGGACCCGGAGCCGTTTCCCTTTGACGGGAATGGCTCCGGGCTTTTCTTTGCCTGGATGGATATATGTTCCGGTTTTCAATGGCGGTGCGGCTTCAATCAGAGTTCTCCGGCCTGGCTTATCCAGTGCGCGGCGAAACCATCCTTCTGCCGGCGCATCCAGAGCAGAACCTTTTTCTCCAGCGCCTGTGCCAGGCGTTTGTTTTCGGGAACGGTCAGATCAAGAGGGTTTTTCTGCAAAGGATCCTCTGCGGTACAGTACAGCCAGCGCGTCGGAGCAGGCTGGATTTCATATCCCAGCTCCATGACATAAGTGTGCGTCTGGGTACGCACGCCCCGCCAGCCATAAATGAGCGGATCCTTTCCGGCAGCCTGAAATTGTTTCACAACAGGTTCCCTTCCGGGACAGGCGCACAGATAGCTGACCCGGTCCGGATCTTCCTGCTCTGTAAGGAGATATTGAGAACAGTCCTCACCTTCCACGGTGTCGGGAATCTCCGCCCCCAACAGTCCCAGTAAGGTCGGCATCATATCCTGACTTGCGATACAGGTGCGGCAGACACGTTTTTGGTTCCCCCCGAACCGCACAACGAAGGGAATGTGGATCGATTCTTCATACCACACATGCTTGCCCATTAAGCCGTGAGAGCCCATCATGTCGCCGTGATCTGCCGAAAGTACGATGACAGTATCCTCGTACAGACCCTCCTGCTGCATAAACTCCATCAGTCGGCCAAACTGGTCGTCCAAACCGCTGACTGCAGCATAGTACCGGCGGGTATTCAGCCGCAGCTGTTCCTCCGTATAGTTTACCTGCTCGCCGGTGTGGTGATGGATGTTGTCCAGAAGCACGTTTTCCTTCAGCTCTACATCGGGATAAAGATCCAGATACCGCTGAGGCACTTGATCATAAGGACTGTGAGGCGGATTCCAGGAAAGGAACATCACAAAGGGGCGCTCTCTGTCCCGGACCTGACGCAGATACTCCATGGCTTTGTCGGTTTCATGCTCCGGCGACCATACGCCCGGGCAGATCATTTCGGGCGTATCCTGCCAGTAATGCGGAGCAAGGTGCATATCGTAGGTGCCATAGGAATACCAGTAGTCAAAGCCATGGCGGCGGGGTCCGGGCGGCGTGTAAGCATCCCAGTCTCCTGCGCCGGACACAGGTGCGGGATTATGGTTTACTTCGGGCTCATCAAGGTGCCACTTCCCGATATAGGCCGTCTGGTATCCTTCTTTGCGCAAAACCTGCGCAATGCTGATTTCCTCATCCTGCAGCCGGAGAGGCAGACCGGTTTTGCAGTTTGTGAAGAATCCGAGGCTCAGAGGATACCGGCCTGTGAGCAGGCTGGCCCGGTGGGGAGAACAAACAGGGAAGGTGCTGAAGGCGTGGTCACAGTAGGTTGCATCAGCGCAGAATCTGTCCATGTTGGGTGTCCTGACCGGATCGGCATGAGCATAGCCCATGGCGTCCGCTCTCCACTGATCCGCAAAAACAAACAGCAGATTTTTTCTTGCTTTCATATGCATATTCCTTTCGGATTCGCCGGGACGGAGAAGGCCCTTCTCACGGGGCGGATGGAAGTCGGATCCAATTCAGGCTTATTTGACCGGATCAATGATAGTATAGCACATTCCAACCGGATTTTCCACTACCGAACCCACGTTCCGGCAGGAGGCGGTCTGTCCGGAATGACCGGTATCCATATTGCGGCAGTCCGGTACAGCCGGGACACATGCGCTGCGGAAGCATCCTGCGGCTCACCTATGAGAGGAGGGCGGGACGCCCATCTGCTTTTTATAGATGCGGGAGAAATAGCTCACCGAGCCAAAGCCGCTCCGCTCGGCGCATTCGCTGACATTGTACTGCCTGCTGGCCAGCAGAGTGCGGGCGTTGTTGCAGCGGACAAAGTGGATGTATTCCACCAGGGTTTGCCCGGTCACCTCCTTGAAGACATGACAGATCCGGGAACGGCTGAAGGACACCTCCCGGCAGAGGTCATCCAGGGAGATGGGCTCTGCGAAGTGCCGCCGGATGTAGGAAATGATGGCCTTGACCATCTCCAGCTGTCTGTTGTCCGCTTCGGTCTCCTGATCGTCTTTCGCTTCGGGATAGCGCCGGTGGAGGCAGACCAGCAGCCGGGTGAGGCGGGCGCAGACCTCGCTGCGGTAAAAGGGCTCCTGCCGCTGCAGCTCATGGATGATGCCGTCCATCTGCGCCGCGATGTCCGGGTCTGAGATGAAGGGCTGTACCGGTGTGCGGGGCAGATCCCGCGCCGCGGCCAGCTCGGGAGCCAGCAGCAGATAGCAGTACCGGCAGTGTCCGGAGGCGTAGAAGGTGTGCAGGCGGTTGGGATTGATGAACGCCAGCTCTCCGGCAGCAAGGGAAATCCGCCGGGCGCCCGACACCGCCACGCCGCTGCCCTCCATGCAGTACAGAAGTTCGGTGGCCTCGTGCCAGTGCAGCTGCCAGTTTTCGGCGGCGTCCTCCAGCGTGTCAACGGCATAGTAGATCGGAAGCGCAGGATCCGCGTAGACATCGGCGTCGTATTCATAGAAGTCCATACAAAAACCTCCTTCTGCAAGATCGGACAAACTTTATGCACATCTCTTGCTTTACTTTGGGTGGGATTTTTTCTACAATATAAATATAAAGAAGAGGAAAGGAGCGGTAAACTATGTATGATTTTTCTGTTGGCGTTGTATTGGACTGCTTCCGCACCGACATGGAAGCAGCCATGAAACAGGCCGCAGAGTTGGGCCTGAGCGGCATTCAGGTCTACGCCACCGAGGGAGAGATGGCTCCCGAGCAGATGGACGCCGGGCGCAGAAGGGAAGTTCGCGCCATGGCGGAGGGGTACGGCCTGAAGATTTCCGCCCTCTGCGGCGATTTGGGGTATGGGTTCTTTGACCCGGAGCGCAACCAGGAGGGAATCGAGCGTTCCAAGCGAATTCTGGAGCTGGCCGGCGATCTGGGCACCAACATCGTCACGACCCATATCGGCGTCGTGCCCGCCGACCCCGCTCATCCGCGCTACGGAATCATGCAGGAGGCCTGCGGCAGACTGGCGGAGTACGCCGACAGCCTGAACGCCCATTTCGCCGTGGAGACCGGCCCGGAGCCCGCACCGGTGCTTAAAGGCTTTCTGGACAGCCTGCATTCCACCGGCGTGGCCGTCAACCTGGATCCGGCCAACCTGCTGATGACCTTCGGCGAAGAAAAGGGCAATGCGGCTGAGGCGGTGCTGACCCTGAGGGACTATATTGTTCACACCCACGCCAAGGATGGCGTCTGCCGACAGCTCGGTGATCCGGAGATCCTATACGGCATCCGGGAGCCGGAAGGCCCCTTTGACGAAGGGGACTACTGTGAAGAGGTTCCCCTGGGAGCGGGCGGCGTCTGCTGGAGCGAGTACCTGCAGGCGCTGGACAGCATCGGCTACCGGGGCTTTCTGACCATTGAACGGGAGGTCGGGGAGAACCCGGCCGCGGATATCCGGCTGGCGGCTGATTTCCTGCGCCGGTTCGTCCGCTGATATACCAGACTAACGATTGAAAGGGAGGATTCTTATGAAAAAACTGAAGGTTGCCATGATCGGAGTCGGCAACATCTCCGAAAGCCATATTCCCGCCTATCTGGCCAATCCCAATGTGGAGCTGTACGCTTTCTGCGACCTGAACCGGGAACGCCTGGAGAAAAAGGGCAAACGGTTCGGCGTCACCCGCCTCTACACCAGCGAGGAGGAGATGCTCCGGGAGCTGCCCGAGCTGGACGCGGTGGACATCTGCGTCTGGAACTGCAACCACGCCCCCTGCGCCATCATGGCGCTGAATGCCGGCAAGGATGTTCTGTGTGAAAAGCCCATGGCCACCTCCGCCGCCGAGGCGGAGCAGATGCTGGAGGCGGCCCGCCGCAACGGACGGCACCTGCAGATCGGCTTTGTCTGCCGCTTTGGCCGGGACTGTGCTGTGGTGGAGGATTTCCGCGACCAGGGTCTTCTCGGAGAGCTGTATTTCGCCAAGGCTCACTATCTCCGCCGCCATGGAAGCCCCGGCGGCTGGTTCAGCGATAAGTCTTATTCCTCCGGCGGCCCTCTCATTGACCTGGGTGTCCATGTCATCGACCTGACCCGCTATCTTATGGGCAATCCTCGTCCTGTTTCGGTTTACGGCGTGACGTATGACAAGCTTCTCGACCGTCCCGGCTGCAAGGATACGCTGGATTATGGCGCCAGCAGCCCTACCGGCGAGCAGGTCTTCAATGTGGAGGATCTGGCGGTGGCCCTGATCCGCTATGAGAATGGAGCAACACTGGAGGTGGAGACCTCCTATAGCCTGAACCTTCGGGAGGATCGGTACAGCATGGAGCTGTTCGGCACCAAAGGCGGTGTGCGGCTGAATCCCCAGCTGGAATTCTACACCGAAATCAACGGCTATATGAGCAATGTGCAGCTGGCCAATGCCGAGCAGTACAGCGATGAATCCCACATGTTCGACGATGAGATCAATCACTTCGTGGACTGCGTGCTGAACGGCACCCCCTGCCGCGCGCCCGCTGAGGACGGCGTACAGATCATGCGGATTCTGGAAGCTGTTTATGAGTCCGCCCGCACCGGTCACGAGATCATTCTGTAAAAAGGAGGGGAACGCTGTGCAGATTGCGCTGAGTACCTACAGCATGAGCCGGCGGATGGAGGAAGGCACTCTGAATCAGCTGACCTGCATCGCCAAAGCAAAGGAGATGGGCTTTGACGCCATCGAGTTTGTGGACATCTGGCCCCATGACGGCTCCAGCCGGGAGGATTACGCGAAGCGGCTGCGGGAGGAGTGCGAACGGCTGGGGATTCCGGCGGTGAACTATGCTGTGGGGGCGGATTTCCTCCGCTGCGAGGATCTGCCCGCCGAGATCGCCCGGGTGCAGCACGAGGTGGAAATCGCCGCCCTGCTGGGCGCACCCCGGATGCGGCACGACGCTTCCATCGGGTATCCGGACGGATATGAAGGCCTCCGGGATTTTGACAGCTGCGTTCCGGTGCTGGCGGACGCCTGCCGGCAGGTGACCCGCTTTGCGGCGGAGCTGGGGGTTCGCACCATGGTGGAGAACCACGGCCAGTTCTGTCAGGATAGTGTGCGGGTAGAAAAGCTGGTTCGTGCGGTGGCAGACCCGAATTTTGGTCTCCTCTGCGACATGGGCAATTTCCTGGATGCCGATGAGGAGCCCGCCTCGGCCTGCGCCCGGGTGGCACCCTACACCCTGCATGTACACGCCAAGGATTTCCATTTCAAGACCGGTATGGAACCCGGTCCGGGCTGGGGCTATTGTCCCACCCGGGGAGGAAACAAGATCCGCGGCGCCATTGTGGGCCACGGCGTTGTACCCATCCGTCAGTGCCTGAGCATTCTTCGGGAAGCCGGCTTTGACGGCGCGGTTTCCATCGAATTTGAGGGGCTGGAGGAGCCGGAGGTGGGTGTAACCATCGGCCTGCAGAACCTGAAGCGGTATCTCCGGCAGCTGGACGAAGAGAAAGCGTTTTTTGATGAGCTGATGGGCGGCTGAACCGCCCTGCAAAGCCCATCTCCATAGGAAGAAAGAGGATTTTCCAAGTGAAAATCCTCTTTTTTCATATTCTGATGGGAGAAAAAGGCAATTTATCACAAATAGTGCCTTGATTCTTCCACCAAAAACATGTATAATAACAAGAAAGGCTTACAGCAGATCCTCAAACTCCTCCGGATAAATGTCCTCCAGCGAATACCAGGACGGCTGATCCGGCTCCCGGTTCAGCCACCGGCCGTCGGTGAAATCCGGAATGGCGACGGGCATGCCGCCCATGGCGGCGGAGTCCTCGCTGAGGCAGCCGATGGACATC
>JAQXNQ010000375.1 GCA_029098085.1 Oscillospiraceae bacterium | reverse complement strand
CCTTCAGATAGACCGGGCTGCCGTTGATGAGGATGTCGCTGCCCCGGATCTCCACCGTGCGGATGCCGATCTCGTCCCAGTACTCATCGATCAGCTTCTGTCCGTCGTAGATGCTGACAAAGAACTTGTACAGGTAGGCGTCCCGCACCTGCCACAACCGCACCGACGGAATCCGCAGGGTGCCGCAGGCGCCCTCTGCTTCCGCGACAAAATGGCCCTTCTCATCAAAGACATAGACCTTGACGCCATGGCTGCCGTCGGTCTCCACCTGATAATCCACCAGGGCGTCCTCGCCCTCCAGCCGGTGGCTGACGGCAAAGCCGGTCACCGACTCCTTCGGCAGAGCCAGCAGCTTGACCGGGCGCTGCAGGCCGGCGTAGTTGTAAAAGTCGAAGAAGGGCTTGTTCATCTTCCGGCCGCCCTTCAGGGTGATGGTCTTGCCGGCGGGAAGGGTGGTGTAGTCCAGCTCGTTGTTCATCCTGACCACCAGCCGGTTCTCGCTGCCCAGCCGGACCGCATCGGTGACGTCAGCGCAGAAGGGCAGGAAGCCGCCCTCGTGGGAAACGATCTCCCGGCCGTTCAGGTAAACCACTGCCCGGTGAGTGGCACTGCCGAACCGGACAACAATCCGCCGCCCTTCCCACTCCTCCGGCACGAATACCGTGGTCTGGTACCAGAAATCCCCGGCGTATTCCCGGGATTCCTTATCGGTGAAGAAATCGCAGAAGCTGGCGGGCACAGGAAGCTGCACCCCATCCGAAAAGCCGTCCTTCCAGCCCTCGGCATCGCCCTTCTGCTCGGGGTCAAAGCGAAAATCCCACAGTCCGGACAGATCCACTACCCGGCGGGAACGGGTGTTACGCGGATAAAGCAGAGAATTATACAAAGCGATCCTTCCTTTCCAAAACACAGCAGCAGTCATCTTTTCTTTTAGTATACCAAAAAAATCCTTTGCTGTCATGAAGAATTTTGAAGTTTTCGTATCGTGTGACTCTTTTCCCGCTGCGCAGCACCGCTCAGCTCGCTATGGCCGCACTTCTCTCATTTTCCAGGTCACATAGCTCCCCTTCAGATGATAGCCCAGCTTCTCCGCCAGCGCCACCGAAATCAGGTTGGCAGCGTCCCAACTGGGATACAGTCCCCGCTCCAGACAGGAGAGGATCAGCCTCGCCCCGCAGCAGAGGGCCAGTCCCCGGCGGCGGTGCTCCGGCGCCGTTTCGATCTGAATCTCGATCCCCTCCCGGTAAACGGAGTAGGACGAAGCCCCGGCTGCCAGCTCGCCGTCCTTCAGCGCCAGCCAGCCCAGTCCCATTCGCGCAAAATCGTCCCAGCTGTCAAAGAGCGAGCAGAAATCCATGGCCCAGGGCAGCTCCCGGCAGCGGCCGAACAGCTCCTCATCCATCGGCATCACCCGGTACCCCTCCGGAACCGTTTCTGCAAAGGCGCGCAGCCTCTGCCGGTCAAACACATCCGGTTCCTTTTTGATGGCGTACCGCTGAAAGGGCCTGGCATCGGGACAGCTCGTCCGGATGACTGTTTCCCAATCAGGCTGCAGCGGAACCAGCAGCGGACGGCTCTCCAGCACCAGTGCCGCCGCTTCATCTGTGCCGGGATCGCCGCTGACAAAGGAAAAATCTCCCACATCGATCCGGGCGCAGCGGGGCTCGGGCAGCCGGCCGGCGACGGCGCTGCCCATGATCCCCTGCAGACAGGAAAGAATCATGGTTTCCTCCGATCCCGCAAACAGCGGCGCTATCTGCGGCATTTCCTCTTTTGACAATACGTACATGAACAGTCTCCTCTTGCTGTTTCATTCCTTTTTCGATGCCCACACTTGCGGCGGTCATCCTTAAAGAATGGAAGAAGCTCTCTGCTGCCAGGCGTGGTTCAGCGGGCCGGAGCCCTTTCCCAGATCCAGACCGTCCCGCAGAGCGCCGGTCAGATACGCCTTGGCCCGGCGGACACTGTCCTCCAGCGGCAGGCCTTCGGCCAGTCCGCAGGCAATGGCGGAGG
>JAQXNQ010000374.1 GCA_029098085.1 Oscillospiraceae bacterium | reverse complement strand
CGCAGGGCTACGGAATCCCTGCCCTGCCGCAGCAGGGGCAGCATACTGGTGCCGTGGGGATAGAGCCGGAATTCTCCGCCGGAGGCCAGAACCTCCCGAATCAGGCCGTCGTAGTCCGACAGCCGAATGGAATCAGGCAAGGGCATCTGCCTCACCCAGGGCGGCCAGAAAGGCTTCCAGATCCCGGCGGGCGGTGTCCTCGTCCACCTGGTACTCCGCCACAATCCGGCTGACCAGCTCCTCCCCGGTGATGCCCTCCTGCAGCAGCCGGAAGGCGAAAGCCCCGCTTTCGTTCAGGCGCATCATGCCGTTGAAATTCTCGCTGGCCTTTCCGGTGGCCGCCACCACATACTGGATGCCCACCTTGCGAAGGATAAAGCCTTCCTTAATTTTCATGGTTTTCTTCCTTTCTCGTTTCCCCTTCGGCCTTTTGCCGGTTTTTCTGCCGGGTGGCTCTGGCCTTGTCCGCCCTGCGTTTGTTCCGATACCGGGTCTGCTTTTCCGTCAGGACTTCATACTGTCCGGCGTATTCGGGAAGCAGCCGGGCGTAGTCCCAGAACAGCCACGCCATCCGACCCCAGTACTTTTCCGTCCAGGGCTTGCCCCGGCCGTTATAGTGGAAGATTTTGCAGCTGCGCCGCACCCGATCCTCCTGCCGCTGCCGGATAATTGCGCTGTCGAAGCAATTATAAATCCGCCAGTCCGCGAATTTTGTCAGCCCGTAGAATACCGCGTTCAACACATCCTGATCGCCGTATTTCAGCTGCTTATAGAAAAGCGCCGGGTATTCGTACAGAATATTCGGGTCGATCTCCCGCCGCTGACCCGCAAGGTTATACAGCAGCGTTCCCGCGTTGAAATAGATGGTGTCTCTGGGCAGGGTCAGCTGCTCCAGCAGCTTGGGGTCAACCCCGCCGGGACCCCGGCGGTTGCAGGCCACCAGGAGCTTGCCTGCGAAATCCTGATGGTAGAATTCCGCCAAAGAGCCCATGACGATCATGTCCGCGTCCAGGTACAGCACCCGCTCCACGCTTTCCGGCAGCATTTCCTGAGCCAGCAGCCGGTAGTAGGTCTCCCGGGAGATCCACTTCAGATGCAGGGGCGCGTCCTGAAACCGGTCGGAGCCAACCGGCAGGAAAATCGCCTTTGCGATGCCGCTTTCCTCCGCTACCTGGGAAAACCGCCGGATTTCCTCGGGCTTCAGCTGGGCGTAGAGCACATAGATTTGAATTTCTTTGCACCATTGGTTGTTTACCAGCAGCGATTTCAGCAGCGCCAGCGCCGGCATATAGTAGTTGGAATTAAAGGCCAGAAGAATGTTCATTTCGAAGCGCCTCCCTTTGCCGCCTGATAGGCGCACAGTACGCTGGTTTCGGTCATATCGCAGTTCAGCTCATAGAAGAGCACCGTACTGACCAGCCTATCCGCCAGATTCAGCAGCCGCACCATCCGTTCCGGCTCTCTGGGCAGCAGCAGCTGGCGGAACAGCCGCTCCACCACCTGCTCCTGTCCGGCAGGAGCTGCGCCGGGGGTGTCGCTCCGGTTCAGAAGGAAGAGGGTTTTCAGGGGTACACTGGCGTTGCAGCCCAGATTTTCCTTTCCCTGCCAGGGGGTTCCATCGGCGCGGAAGCCGCCGGATTCCATGCGGATCAGGGGCTTGTCCCCGTTGATGACCCGAAGGCGCTGGCCGAAGTGCTGCTGCCACAGCCGGGTCTGGGTGGTTTTTCCCACGCCGCTGGGGGCGAGAAAGCCGTAGCCCTCCCCGTCCAGCGCCACCACGGAGGCGTGCAGCACAAAGGCATCCCTGTCCAGCAGCGCCATGGCGGCCTTTCGGTAGCAGCAGACGGTTTCCAGATAGCCGTCGGAAAATTCCCCGGGCTGCTGTTTTCGCTCCTCCTCCAGCTCAGCTGCGGAGACGGAAATGCGGAATGCAGGCGGCAGGTCGGTCTCATAGCCCCGGCACAGCGCTTCCAGTTCATCAAACCGGTTGTCAAAGGCCACGGGGATTCCGGCCAGCAGACAATTAACCATCTTTTCCGCCCTCCTGAACAATCAGTCTGCATTTGCGCCAGAAGGAATGCCGGTTGAGGAGCACCATGGACAGCAGCCGAACCACCCAAAACACAGGCAGCAGAACGGGAAGCCGGTTCAGAATCGGGTACTGCCGCCGCATTTCGGACATGGGGCGGAAAAACCGGGGAATACAGTACGCCAACAGGCGGGTGATGGGATTGGGGTACTTTTCCCGCAGACGATCCATCCGCTGCCGGGTTCGCACCGTCAGGGTGCCGT
>JAQXNQ010000373.1 GCA_029098085.1 Oscillospiraceae bacterium | reverse complement strand
CGCTGGGGCAGCTCGGTGCCGGACAGGCTGATGGTGCGCTGAATCTGTCTGACATTGGTCAGGGGCATGATGCCCGCCAGCACCGGCACGTCGATGCCCTTGGCGTAGGCCCGGTACAGGAACCGGTAGAGGATGCTGTTGTCAAAGAACATCTGAGTGGTGAGAAATTCGCAGCCCGCGTCCACCTTCAGCTTCAGGTAGTCCAGATCGGTCTCCCGGTTGTCACACTCCACATGGCCCTCGGGATAACAGGCGGCGCCGATGCAGAAGTCCCCCATCTCCCGGATTTCATGGATCAGCTCACTGGCGTACCGATACTGGCCGGGCAGCGGAAAGGCGCCGTCCTTCGGAATGTCTCCCCGCAGGGCCAGAATGTTCTCCACGCCGGATTCCTTCATCTCGCCGATGACCTCCCGCACCTTCTCCCGGGTGGAGGAGACGCAGGTCAGGTGGGCGATGGAGGTGACGCCGCACTCCTTCTGAATCATGGAGGCCATCTTCACCGTATTGCGGGAGGTGCCGCCGCTGGCACCGTAGGTGACACTGATAAAATCGGGCCTCAGGGCCGCCGTCTGCCGGGCAGCCTGCTCCACGCCGGGAAAATCGCTGTCCTTTTTGGGCGGAAACAGCTCACAGGAAACGGTGATGGGCCTGGATCTCAGAATCTCGCTGATCTTCATGAAAACTCCCTCCTGCCGCAGAGCGGCTCTCTCTGTTTTTTGCTTCAATATATTATTATAGCGAAAAAATCCCTATTTGACAAGTGGGAAATAAAGAGACCTGACTTTGTGTTGGTTTTGGCCGATTCCAGGATCGTTTACGAAAACAGAAAAGGCCCCACACCGGCGAAGCCTCAGGCGCGGCAGCCAGGCACGCTGAAGGGGCATTTCGGAAAGCCGCTCAGCCGCAGCCGCGCATAATCCCGTCAGGCGCAGAATCGCTTTTTCATCTCTCCCCGCCAACAAACCGCCCGGCTGACAGCTTATGTTGCCTTTCCCGCTCCTTCGCCCTCTTCCAGTCCTCCTCCAGCATGGCCATGAGAATGTCGTCGCCGTAGCCGTCCCCGTCCCGGATGACCTGCCGCAGGACGCCCTCCCGGACGAATCCGGCGGCCTCGTAGGCCCGAATGGCCCGGGGATTGAAGGAGAAGACGTCCAGCTCCAGACGGCGGAGCCGGAGCGTCTCAAAGGCAAAATCCCTGGTGGTGCGGATGACCCAGGAGCCGATGCCCTTCCCCCGCTCGCCGGGGTGAAACAGGCAGATGCGGAAGTTGGCGCTGCCCAGCTCCGGATTCATCTCGTTGAGGACGCTCTCACCGACGATCCTGCCCGCCGGGTCGATGAGCAGCAGGTCATACCGCTCCGGATCCCCGGTGCAGACGGTGAAAAAGGAAACGACCTCCTCCCGGGAAAAGTCCGCCCGGCAGCCGGTGAGCCGTGCCGCTTCGGGATCCAGCGGGTTGAAGTTCTGGGCGTAGTAGCTTTCCGCGTCCTCCGGCCGGGCCATGCGCAGGGTGTATCCGTCCCGCCGCCAGACGGGAACGCTTTCCTTGGGAATCAGGTTCATGCAGTGTACTCCTTCATCAAAGCTCTTCACTCAAATTCGGGTGAGCGGTTTCCCGCAGTGCTTCATGCTTCACTTTCTCCTCTGGTTTCATCCAGATAGGTCGCCATCATGTCCGCCATATGCAGCAGCAGCGCCAGCGGGTAGCGTTCAAAGGCCCGGGACAGGCTGTAATCGCCGGGCTTTGCGTCAAAACCGCCCATATGGTATCGGATGGCAATGGCCTCCTCCGAGGTGAGGCGGACAAACCGCTCGGCGATGAAGACGCTCTTCTCCCCGTGGCCGTAGGGGAACTGCTCGTCCACCGTGTAAAAGGGCTGCTGCTCCCAATTGCCGTTTACCTTGACATTGCGCAGCTCCTGCCGGTAATAGCCCACCTTGCACAGGTCGTGCAGCAGGCCGCAAACCGCCAGGGTTTCCCCGCTCCAGGGAGAGGCGCCGGGGTATTCCCGCTCGACCAGGGTCATGAGCCGGCGGCAGACATGATAGCTGTGCTGCATCAGGCCGCCCTCACAGGCCAGATGATAGCGGGTGCTGGCCGGAGCGGTGAAGAAGTCGCTCTTCTCCATCCAGGCAAGCAGCCGGTCGGCCCCCTTGCGGGTGATGTTCTGCTGATAAAAGGAGATGAACTCCTGTCGGGTGATCTGTTCCATAAAAATCCGCCTTTCGATGGTATCTGTCATGAGCCCCACGCCGGAAGGGCGGCAGCAAGGCCGAAGCGGGTCAGGGCTCCGCCCGGAAGCTGCTTCGCCAAAGGCCGGGTGAGGTGCCGAACCGGCTCCGGAAGGTTTGCTCAAAGGTTTTCAGCTCCCGGTAGCCCGCCCCGGCAGCGGCAGCCGTCACCGGCGCGCCCTCCAGCAGCAGCCGCTGGGCCTCCTGCATCCGGCAGTCCAGCAGGTAGCGGTAGGGCGTGATGCCCATCCGCTTCTTAAAATATCGGACAAAGTACTGAGGATGGTAGCCCGCCAGCGCGCTGAGCTCCTCCAGGGTCAGGGGCTCCTGCAGATGGTCTGCCATGTAGCAAAGCACCTCCGACAGGGCGGGATCCGGATCGACAATCAGGCACATCCGGCGAAACAGCGTCTCCAGCACCTCCCCCACGGCGCAGCAGAGCTCCTTCTCATTTTGGGGAATACACTGCTCCAGCGACTGCAGCTGCCGGTGGAGGAAGCTCCCCTCCCGCACCTCCAGGTCGGTCATCTTCCCCACCAGCCCCGGAGAAACATTCAGGTGCAGAAACAGGCAGCGGAGCGGATCCGCCCGATCCTGGGTCATCTCATAGGGGACGGTGCTGGGGAAAAGATAGAGCCTGCCGTGCTGCAGAAGAGTCTGCTGCTCCGGATCCTCATACCACACCGTTCCGCCCTGCACCCAGTACAGGCGGCAGCAGCCCGCGGCGGAGGTCTCCTTCACATGCCAGTCCCTGTCCACCTGCGCCATGCCGTACAGCAGCACCATGCCCATCATCCCCTTTCACTGGTGTTATACCAGATTGAACGGCAGATGTCAAGATTCCTGTAGTAAAAGTCAGGTTTTCGGGTTGAAACCGCGCCCCGAAGTCATTATAATGGCAGCATAAGGAAAGGATGATGCAGATGCTTACCCAAAACGACCGCGACATTCTCCGCCGCCTGGCGGGTGCGTATATGGAATATGCCCTTCTGCCGGTGCAGAAGGAGAAGCGGGATCTCTGGAAGGCCCTCAACCGCTTTGCGCCCCAGCGGCCCATGGTCAACATCGACCAGCTGCCCTGGAACGAGCTGGAGGCTTCTTCGGACGAGCTGCGCTGTCAGGTGTCCGACCCCTGGTGGCGGAGCTTTGAACTGAACCTCCGCCGCACTCTGTATCAGTGTCGGCATTTCCCGGCAGACATGGTGCTGGAGCCGTTTCTGACCATTCCCGCCGCCCTGTCTGTCAGCGATTACGGCCCGCAGATTCAGGACGACACCCGGGTGCAGTTTGAAAACGAGACGGCCAGCTCCCACCTCTATCACAGCGTCCTGCAGGAGCCGGAGGATCTGGAGCTGACCTGCCGCTGCGCCAGAGAAAACGGCCG
>JAQXNQ010000372.1 GCA_029098085.1 Oscillospiraceae bacterium | reverse complement strand
TGCGGACACGAGATCATGATTCCCCGCTCCAAGGCCGAAAAGGGCGTCCGGCGGATCGAAAAGAAAAGTGAGGATTAGCAGCCGCTTTGCGGGAACGTAAGTCCGGCGCGCCGGGAAAACCAGCGCGCTCTCCCCGAAAGGCGGTACCTTCATGCTGGACAAACTGCTGCTCATCGAGCGGCGCTTCGATGAGGTCAGCCATCTGCTGACCGATCCTTCGGTGATCTCGGACAACAGCCGGTACCGGGAGCTGATGAAGGAATACAAGAATCTCACGCCCCTAGCCGAGAAGGCCCGGGCGTACCAAAAAGCCCACGACACCTGCGAGGAAGCCCGCTCCCTGCTGGAGGAGGGCGGACTGGAGCGGGACTTCAGGGAGATGCTGCAGGACGAGCTGGTCTCTTCCAAAAGGCAGCTGGAAGATCTCACGGAGGAAATCCGGCTGCTTCTGCTGCCGAAGGATCCAAACGACGACAAAAACGTCATCATGGAGATCCGGGGCGGCGCAGGCGGTGAGGAGGCGGCCCTTTTTGCCAATTCCCTCTTCCGGATGTACGCCATGTACGCCGAATCCCACCGCTGGAGGGTGGAGCTGCTGAACGCAAACCCCACCGAGCTGGGCGGCTACAAGGAAATCAGCTTCTCGGTCAGCGGCGAGGGCGCCTATTCCAGGCTCCGGTTTGAGTCGGGCGTCCACCGGGTGCAGCGGGTGCCCGAGACCGAAACCCAGGGCCGGATCCACACCTCCACCGTCACGGTGGCCGTGCTGCCCGAAGCGGAGGAGGTAGAGCTGGAGATCAATCCCACCGACCTGCAGATTGACACCTTCCGCTCCAGCGGCGCGGGCGGTCAGCACATCAACAAAACCGAATCCGCCATCCGGATCACCCATCTGCCCACCGGCATGGTGGTGGAATGTCAGGATGAGCGCAGCCAGGGCCGCAACAAGGAAAAGGCCATGCGGGTGCTGCGCAGCCGGCTGTATGACCGGCTGGTGGCCGAGCAGAATGCCGCCGTGGCCGCCGACCGGAAGAGCCAGGTGGGCACCGGCGACCGCTCCGAGCGGATCCGCACCTACAATTTTCCCCAGGGCCGGGTCAGCGACCACCGTATCGGTCTGACCCTTTACCGGCTGGAGGATTTCTTAAACGGAAATATGGATGAGATCATCGACGCCCTGATCGCCGCCCGGCAAACCGAGCTGCTGGCGGCTCAGGGAGAAGGATCCCTTTGAAAGGAAGAACTGCATTGAAAACCCAAGTGCTTGCCGCCGGAGAGGAAGCGTTCCGGCAGGCTGCCGGGCTGCTCCGGGCGGGAAAGCTGGTGGGCATCCCCACCGAAACGGTCTACGGTCTGGCGGCGGACGCCCTGAACCCTCAGGCGGTGCTGGATATTTTTGCGGCCAAGGGCCGTCCGGCAGACAATCCGCTGATCGTACACATCTGTGACCTTGCCCAGATGGAGCAGCTGGCCAATCCCCCCGCCCTGGCCTATGAGCTGGCAAGTGCCTTCTGGCCGGGGCCGCTGACCATGGCGCTGCCCCGAAAGAGCATCGTCCCCGACTGCGTCACCGCCTCCCTCTCCACCGTGGGCATCCGGATGCCCTCTCACCCGGCCGCGGCGGCCATCATCCGTCTCAGCGGCCCCCTGGCGGCTCCCAGCGGCAACCGCTCCGGCTCCCCCAGCCCCACCAATGCGGAGGACATGCGGGCGGACATGGAGGGGCGGATTCCCCTGATCGTCGACGGCGGCAGCTGCGGCGTGGGCGTGGAGTCCACCGTCATTCTGGTGCAGGAGGACCGGGTGCGGCTGCTGCGTCCCGGCGGCGTGACCGTGGATCAGCTGCGGCAGTTCTGCCCGGTGGAGGTGGATGACGGGGTGCTCCATCAGCTGCCCCCTGACGCCAAAGCCGCGTCCCCGGGCATGAAGTACCGGCACTACGCCCCCAAGGCCCGGGTCATCATGGTGGAAGGCAGCGCCGATGCCTTCCGGGACTACCTTGTCTCGGTGCAGGAGGAGGGCTGCTTTGGCCTGGCTCCGGAGGAGGAATGCAGCGTCCTCCCCTGCCCGGCGGTTCCGCTGGGCCATGAGGGGGACGACCTTTCCCAGGCGCAGGCGCTGTTTGCCGCCCTGCGGGAATGCGACCGCAGAGGAGCCAAAACCGTCTATGCCCGCGCCCCCCACAGAGACGGGGT
>JAQXNQ010000371.1 GCA_029098085.1 Oscillospiraceae bacterium | reverse complement strand
AACGATTCCGATCAGCCTCCGGCGCCGCCCCGGCCCATTGGGGCGCTGGAAAACCCCGAGCGATTTCTTTTCCCGCAGGACAATGAACATTAAACAACGCTCTCTGGTTTTTAACCAGAGAGTGCTCAGCGTCCCCAAGGAGATAAGGCGGTGCCTTGCCTCCTTGGGGACGCCTGTTTTTTCTTCAGATTTCGGTGCAGCCGGAAAGAAAATGGGAGAGTCCGTGGAAAAAGCAGAGCTGGCGAAGTTTCGGAAAATGAAAAAGCTCACTGCTTTCGCAATGAGCTTTTTCTGGTCTGAGTGACAAGACTTGAACTTGCGGCCTCTACCACCCCAAGGTAGCGCGCTACCACCTGCGCCACACCCAGATCTCGCAGCCGGTCTCTCAACCGACGAGAATTATTATATCACAGTCATCTCAAAAAGGCAAGCCTTTTTCGGAAAAAATTTCATTTCGTCGTTTTCTTGAAAACCTGTCATTTTTGTGGGTAAATTCAGGGAATTTTGTTTCCAAGGCTCACCGGAAACGCAAAAACGGCCCCGGAGCAAATCCGGAGCCGTCTGTCATTCAGGAATCAGTCCTCATCCTTGGAGGTGGGAGCTTCGTTCCGGCCGCAGCATTTCTTGTACTTCAGGCCGCTGCCGCAGGGGCAAGGATCGTTGCGTCCAACCTTGGTCACCCGAACGGGCTGCTTTTTCTTGGGGGCTTCCTCGCCACCGTGGGAGGCAACAGTCTTCTTCAGAATGTCCTCTCTGTCCCGGAAAGCCGCAGGCATTTCGGGCATGACAGCCTCACCTTCCTCTTCGGAGGCCTCGCCGAAGGGAGCGTCAAAGCCGTCCTGCTGCTCGCCGTCATCGGTGGGATGCAGGGATTTCTCGGCATCCTCGCCGTCGGAGGATTCAGCCGCAAACAGGTCGCTGTCCTCGGGAGAAAGGCGCACAGCCTGCTCAGCCGGAGCAAACCGGGCCTGGAAGGTCAGCAGGAAGCGGATGGTGTCCTCGCGGATGGCGGCAACCATGGCGTCGAACATCTCAAAGCCCTCAATCCGGTATTCCACCACCGGATCATGCTGGGCATAGCTGCGCAGATAGATGCCCTTGCGGAGCTCTTCCATATTGTCGATGTGATCCATCCACTTCTGATCCACGTTCTGAAGCAGTACCCGGCGCTCGATTTCCCGCATGAACTTCTTGCCGTAGCGTTTTTCCTTGGCGCCATAAATCTCCAGCGCCTTGTCAATCAGCAGCTGGATGATGTCCTTCTTTTCCACCAGCGCCAGATCGTTGACATCGTCGTACCGCAGGTCGCTTTCGGTGGTCAACAGGCCCAGATAATAGTCCCGCAAGCCCTCCAGGTTCCAGTTGTCGTGGATTTCCTCATCGGACAGATAGGTGTTGACCGTATCGGTGACATTCTCACGAATCATGTCCAGAATATAGCTGTGAATATCCTCGCCATCCAGCACCTTCATCCGCTGCGCATAAATCAGCTCACGCTGCTTGTTCATGACATCGTCAAACTGCAGCACGCTGCGGCGGATCTGGAAGTTGCGGCCTTCCACCTTCTTCTGCGCATTCTCGATAGCGCTGGTCAGCATCTTGGTCTCGATGGGCTGATCCTCTTCGATCTTCAGGGTCTCCATCATGCTCTGAACCCGCTCACCGCCGAACAGACGCATGATTTCGTCCTCCAGCGACAGGAAGAAGCGGCTTTCACCGGGGTCGCCCTGACGGCCGGAACGGCCGCGGAGCTGGTTGTCAATCCGGCGGGATTCATGGCGCTCGGTGCCCAGGATGAACAGACCGCCTGCCTCCCGAACCTTCTCCGCCTCGGGGGCGATCTGCTCCTTGTATTTCTTCAGCAGCTCGGCAAAGACCCGGCGAGCTTCCAGAATGGACTCGTCGTCGGTTTCGCCATAGCCGGTGGCTTCCAGGATCTGGGTTTCATCATATCCCATCCGGCGCATTTCGCCCTTGGCCAGGAATTCCGCGTTGCCGCCCAGCATGATGTCGGTGCCGCGGCCTGCCATGTTGGTGGCGATGGTCACCGCGCCCAGCTTACCGGCCTGGGCCACGATTTCAGCTTCCTTTTCGTGATACTTGGCGTTCAGAACCTCATGCTTGATACCTTTAGCCTTCAGCATCCGGCTCAGCAGCTCGGACTTGTCGATGGTAATGGTGCCCACCAGCACGGGCTGGCCCTTCTTGTGGCACTCTTCAATCTGCGCGATGACGGCACGGTACTTGCCCTTTTCGTTTTTATAGACCACGTCATCCCGGTCGATACGGGCAACAGGACGGTTGGTGGGAACCTCCACCACGTCCAGATGATAGATTTCCCGGAACTCGCCCTCTTCGGTCATGGCAGTACCGGTCATGCCAGACAGCTTCTTATAGGTACGGAACAGATTCTGGAAGGTGATGGTGGCCAGGGTCTTGGATTCCTTCATGTCCTTGACGCCTTCCTTGGCCTCAATGGCCTGATGCAGACCCTCATTATACCGGCGGCCGATCATCAGACGGCCGGTGAACTCGTCGACGATGATAACCTCACCGTCCTTGACCACATAGTCCACCTCGTTGGTCATAACACCGTGGGCCTTGATGGCCTGGTTGATATGATGGAGGATGGTCATATTCTCGGGATCCATCAGGTTGTCCAGACCGAAGGCCCGCTCGGCCTTCTTAACGCCCACAGGGGTCAGGGTCGCGGTCTTGGCCTTTTCGTCCACGATATAATCGCCTTCGATGTGATCGTTGTCTTCCTTATCGTCCAGTTCCACCACCTTGGTCATCTTCAGGGTGCGGACAAACCGGTCGGCCATCTCATACAGCTCGGTGGACTTGTCGCCCTGACCGGAGATGATCAGAGGGGTTCTGGCCTCATCGATCAGGATGGAGTCCACCTCGTCCACGATGGCGAAATTGAAGGGGCGCTGCACCATCTGGCGCTTATCCACTACCATGTTGTCCCGGAGGAAATCAAAACCGATCTCGTTGTTGGTGCCGTAGGTGATATCGGCGGCATAGGCGGCCCGGCGCTCGTCATTGGACAGGTCGTGCACGATCAGGCCCACAGACAGGCCCAGATAACGGTATACCTTGCCCATCCACTCCGAGTCACGCTTGGCCAGGTAGTCGTTGACGGTGACAATGTGCACGCCTTCGCCGGTCAGGGCGTTCAGATAGGCGGGCAGCAGGCAGGTCTGGGTTTTGCCTTCACCGGTGCGCATCTCGGCGATGCGGCCCTGATGGAGCACGATGCCGCCGATGATCTGCACGGGATAATGGGGAGTGCCCAGCACCCGGCGGGTGGCCTCGCGGCAGACGGCAAAGGCCTCGGGCAGAATGGTGTCCAGCGTTTCGCCATCCTGAAGACGGCCCTTCAGATAAGGAGTCTGCGCCTGCAGCTCCTTATCGCTCATGGCCTTGTACTTGTCCTCCATGGCGAGGATTTCATTTTTGATGGGCTCAATGCGCTTCAGCTCACGCTTGGAGTAAGAGCCGAACAGAGTCTGGAAAAGTCCCAAGAGTAACGTCCTTCCTTTCAAAACCCCGCCCCACAGACGGGGGATAGATACATATCATCGCTGCACCCCTGCTTTTCATGACAAAAGCAGGTCTTTGGCACTGTCTTATTTATTATACCGCCTTCCTCTGCAGTTTGCAAGGAATAATTTATGAATTATCCGCTTCTGCTTCCGCGAAGGGCACGCTTGATCCGGAACCCGGAAAAATCCGATTTTTCGCAGCATGAAACACCGCAGCGCAGCCTTTTGCAAAGAGGCGGCTCTCCCCGGCTGCTATTGACTTTTCCCCCTTTTTATGATATCATCAGTCCCATATCAGACCGTTCACAGCCGGCTCTCCACCGGAAGAGCCGGCATTTTTCCGGATCTCAGGAGGAATTTATGGCACAGACCAGGGATATGACTGTCGGTAGGCCTGCCGGATTGATCCTGCGCTTCGCCCTGCCGCTGATGCTGGGCAATGTCTGCCAGCAGCTGTATATCGTGGCAGACACCGCCATTGTGGGGCAGGTGGCCGGAGTGGAAGCGCTGGCGGCGCTGGGCGCGGCGGAATGGCTCAACTGGATGGTGATGGGCATCGTCTCCGGCTTTACCCAGGGCTTTTCTATCCTGGTCTCCCAGCGCTTCGGCGCTGGAGATGAGCGGGGCCTCCGGCGGTCGGTGGGAGCCTCCCTGGTTCTGACCGCCATCATCTCTCTGCTGACTACTCTCATCGGTCTGCCGGCCGTCCGACCTCTCCTTCGGCTGCTGCATACCCCGGGCAACATCATCGATGACGCGGTGCGGTACCTGAGCATCATCATCGCCTGCGCCCTGATCACCGGCGCCTACAACATTTTCGCCTGTGTGCTGCGGGCACTGGGCAACAGCCGGGCTCCGCTGATCGCCATGCTGTCAGCGGCGGCTGTCAACGTGGTACTGGATCTGTTCTTCGTCATGGGAATGAAGCTGGGCGTCACCGGCGCGGCGCTGGGTACCGTCATCGCGCAGGGAATCGCTGCCCTGATCTGTTTTGCCACCCTGCGGAAAATTCCGCAGCTGAAGCTGTCCCGGCGGGATCTGATCCTCTTTGGCGGCACAGGCCGGCGGCTGCTGATGCTGGGTCTGCCGGTGGCCTTTCAGAACACCATCATCTCCATTGGCGGCCTGACGGTGCAGTACGTGGTCAACGGCTTCGGCTTCCTCTATGTGGCCGGATTCACCGCCACCAACAAGCTGTATGGTCTGCTGGAGGTGGCGGCCTCCTCCTACGGCTTTGCCATCGCCGCCTATGCCGGTCAGAATCTGGGGGCTCAGAAGCTCCGGCGCATCCGGGACGGCATCCGCTCCAGCGTTTGGATGGCGCTGCTGACAGCGGCTGTGATCGCCCTGTTCACGGTGCTGCTTGGCAAGCCGCTGCTCTCCCTCTTTATCTCCGGCACGCCGGAGGAAGCCGTCCGGGTGCTGGAAATCGCCTTCCGCTATCTGATCTTCATGGCGGCCGGGCTGCCGGTGCTGTATCTGCTGTATGTCTACCGCAGCGCCCTGCAGGGCATGGGCAACACCCTGATTCCCATGATCTCCGGCGGTGTGGAGCTGCTGTTTCGGATGTCCACCGTGTTGATCCTGCCGCTGTTTATCGGGGATATGGGCCTCTTTTTCGCCGAGCCCGCCGCCTGGTTCGGCGCTGAGGTACTGCTGATGGTCTCCTATTACTGCTATATCCGCAGGCTGGAACGGGAGCAGGACAAAACCTGACGGCTCTTCAGAAACGTTTTTCACATGGCCTCTGCCGGAATCCTTAAGCGGTCCCGGCAGGGGCCTTTTGCATCCCAGAAATTTTCCTGGTAAAATTTCATTTTCCTATTGACAGATCCATTGGCAGGGTGTATTCTTATCACATGAACAATCATTCATATATTCAGTTGAAAGGATGTGGAAGCGTTGGCCATTTCTGATGTGGAGCACTGCGACTTTATCCACGCTCATGAGGACATTGTCGCGGCGGTGCGGAAAAAAATGCCGGACGAGGATCTGCTCTGCGATCTGGCGGAGCTGTACAAGGTCTTCGGCGACAGCACCCGGATCCGGATCCTCTATGTGCTGCTGGAGGCGGAGATGTGCGTCTGCGACATTGCCCTGCTGCTGGGCATGAGTCAGTCCGCCATTTCTCATCAGCTGCGGGTGCTCAAACAGTCCAAGCTGGTGGGCAGCCGCCGGGAGGGCAAGACCGTCTTTTATTCCCTGGCCGACGATCATGTCCGGCTCATTATCCGCCAGGGTATGGAGCATGTTTGTGAATGACAGAAAGGAGCATTTTGTATGAAAAAGGTATTTCGGCTGGAGGATCTGGACTGCGCCAACTGCGCTGCCAAAATGGAGGCTGCCATTCTGAAAATTGACGGGGTTTCCGCCGCCAGTGTCAGCTTTCTCACCCAGAAAATGACCATCGACGCCGACGAGGCGCGGTTCGACGCCATCATGAAGGAAGTGGTCAGGATCTGCAAAAAGGTGGAGCCTGACTGCATCATTCATCTGAAGTAATCCATTTCAAACGGGGAAAGGGTTAGGATTATGACCAGGAAACAGAAGAAATCCCTGCTGCGCATCGCAGCGGGGCTGATCCTGCTGCTCTGCGGGCTGCTGGCGCCCCTGGAAGGATATTGGAAGCTGCTGCTCTTCGTACCGGCCTATCTGGTGTCGGGAGGAGATGTGGTCTGGAAGGCGCTGCGGGGCATCGCCCGCGGACAGCTTTTTGACGAGAATTTTCTGATGACGGTGGCCACCGTAGGCGCCTTTTTTGTGGGGGAATACACCGAAGCCGTGGCGGTCATGCTCTTCTTCCAGGTGGGCGAGCTGTTCCAGAACATCGCCGTCAGCCGCTCCCGGCGCTCCATCGCCGAGCTGATGGACATCCGCCCCGACTCGGCCAATCTGCGCCGGGATGGCGAGCTGGTGGAGGTATCGCCTGACGAAGTGCAGGTGGGCGACACCATCGTGGTCAAGGCCGGTGAACGGATCCCGCTGGACGGCATCGTAGAAAGCGGCAGCTCCATGGCGGACACCTCTGCCCTGACCGGCGAGTCGGTTCCCCGCTCCCTCACCCCCGGCGATGAGGCCCTCAGCGGCTGCGTGAACCTGAGCGGTCTGCTGGAAATCCGGGTGACCAAGCCCTACGGTGACTCCACCGTAGCCCGGATTCTGGATCTGGTGGAAAACGCTTCTGCCAAAAAGGCCCGGGTGGAGAACTTCATCACCCGCTTTGCCCGGGTGTATACCCCCTGTGTGGTGCTGGCGGCCGTGCTGCTGGCCGTGCTGCCGCCGCTGATCCTGGCTGAGCCCTTCTCCAAGTGGATTTATCAG
>JAQXNQ010000370.1 GCA_029098085.1 Oscillospiraceae bacterium | reverse complement strand
GGGCGCTGCCCTGGACCTGCAAGGAGCAAGCCCCTTGACCCATAATCCTTGGCAAAGGTCGATAGGTGATACCAGTCCGAGAGAAGGCCATAAGGACTTCTCTCAGCTTTCGCGCGAGCGAAAGCGATGGAACTTTATTTGTGCAATCTGTCGATAAGCGTTGCCTTTATCGACACGCTGAAAGCAGGAAGCATTTCCCGCTTTTTTCTTCTTCTCTGCGGAAAGTTCTTGCATTTTCCATTCAGATACAGTATAATAAAACCGTATGAGGACAGGCCATGCTCCGGCGGGCAGTTCCTCCGCCGGTGTCAGCTGCACCGGTGCCAAAATCAATCTGGAGGTTTTTACAGATGCTGGTTTCTGCAAAAGAAATGCTCACCAAGGCCAGAGAGGGCAAATATGCCGTTGGCCAGTTCAACATCAACAACCTGGAGTGGACCAAAGCCATTCTGCTCACCGCTCAGGAGCTGAGCAGCCCCGTCATCCTCGGTGTCTCTGAGGGCGCCGGCAAGTACATGGGCGGCTACAAGACCGTGGTCGGCATGGTCAACGGCCTGCTGGAGGAGCTGAACATCACCGTTCCCGTGGCGCTGCACCTGGATCACGGCTCCTACGAGGGCGCCAAGAAGTGCATTCTGGCGGGCTTCTCCTCCATCATGTTCGACGGCTCCCACTATCCCATTGAAGAGAACGTGCAGAAGACCACCGAGCTGGTCAACGCCTGCAATATCCTGGGTCTGTCCCTGGAGGCCGAGGTCGGCTCCATCGGCGGCGAGGAAGACGGCGTTGTGGGCATGGGTGAGTGCGCCGATCCCGCTGAGTGCAAGATGATCGCCGATCTGGGCGTGACCATGCTGGCTGCCGGCATCGGCAACATCCACGGCAAGTACCCCGCAAACTGGCCCGGCCTGAGCTTCGAGACCCTGGCCGCTGTCAAGGAAAAGGTGGGCGACATGCCTCTGGTGCTCCACGGCGGCACCGGCATTCCTGCCGACATGATCAAGAAGGCCATTTCTCTGGGCGTTGCCAAGATCAACGTCAACACCGAGTGCCAGCTGGCCTTTGCTGAGGCCACCCGCAAGTACATCGAGGCTGGCAAGGATCAGCAGGGCAAGGGCTTCGACCCCCGCAAGCTGCTGGCTCCCGGCTTCGAGGCCATCCGCGCCACTGTCAAGGAAAAGATGGAGCTGTTCGGCTCTGTCGGCAAGGCTTGATTCCTGAATCAGACATACTTCCCCCTTCCTCCCGCTCCGGGGCTTCGGCTTCGGAGCGGGAGGTTTTTTGCAGGGAAAAGAACCTGCTGCACGTCGGCGCACCGGCAGCAGCACGGCTGATCGGCGGTCTGCGCCAATCAACGGCGAACCTTCCATAAGCTGCCGGGAAGGGAAAGGCCTTTCCCTGCGAAACACCTATCCTCCAAACATCGTCATCGCCGCGATCTTTCCCGTCATGGTCAGCACTATCGCCAGCAGCGAGACCGCCAGCACGGCCAGCTGCACGGCCGATGCTTTCCCGCTCTGTTTGCGGATGATCCCCCGGATCAGCAGCGCCGCCGGGACGATCAGGCCGATCCATCCGCCGAACAGCAGAATATCATACAGGACATCCGGCACCTTCAGCCAGTTCATGCGCAGCAGATGAGACAGCTTTTCCATAAGAGGTCCTCCTTTCTCTGAAAATATTTTTCCTAAGAATAATATATCATATTCTACGCATTTTGTCAAGGTGCTGCGGATGCCGCTCCGGGGCTGCCGGGATGGGGCAGGCCCCGTCCGAAGCGGAATCTCCATCAGTCAAATAAAAAACCATAAAAAATCAGACACTCTGCCCGAAAAAAGGCGGCAAATATGCACAAAAAAGAACTGGACAAGGGCCCGCCCGGGGAGTATAATGTTAGATGTCTAATTAATCACAAGGAGGAAACATCCCATATGGAACAGTCCGTCAGCGTCCTGGCCCGGAAGCTCACCGAAAACATCTCGAAGGTCATCATCGGCAAGGACGATGTGATCCGCAAGGTCATCATCTCGCTGCTCTGCGGCGGTCATATTCTGCTGGAGGACATCCCCGGCACCGGCAAAACCACCATGGCCAAGGCTCTGGCCCGATCCATGGACTGCCGCTGGGGACGGGTGCAGTTCACCCCCGACCTGCTCCCCTCCGAGCTCACCGGCATCAACTACTACAACCAGAAGGAGTCGGCCTTTGTCTTCAAGCCCGGCGCCATCTTCACCAACATCCTGCTGGGCGACGAGATCAACCGCGCCACCCCCCGCACCCAGTCCAGCCTGCTGGAGTGCATGGAGGAGCATCAGGTGTCGGTGGACGGTGTCACCTACCGGCTGGAGCAGCCCTTCCTGGTCATCGCCACCCAGAACCCCATCGAGATTCAGGGCACCTTCCCGCTGCCCGAGGCCCAGCTGGACCGGTTCTTCATGCGGCTGTCCATGGGCTACCCCGACCCGGACAGCGAGCGTCAGATGCTCCAGAACCTTCGGGAAGCTCATCCGGTGGAGAGTGTTCAGCCGGTGGTCACCACCGATGAAATTCTGGCTGCCCAGGAGGCTGTCCGGGAGGTGAAGGTTTCGGCTGCGGTCAGCGGCTACATCGTCTCGCTGGTCAACGCCACCCGTCAGAGCGACAAGGTTCGCCTGGGCGTCAGCCCCCGCGGCTCCCTGGCCCTGATGCGGGCCTCTCAGGCCATGGCGGCGGTGCAGGGGAGAGACTATGTGCTGCCGGACGATGTCAAGGCCATCGCCCCCGATGTGCTGGGTCACCGGGTGATCCTCAAGGGCTTCTCGGCCACCCAGTCCTCCGACGCTTCCCGCCGTCTGCTGGAGACCCTGCTGAATCAGGTGCCCGCTCCGGTGGAGAACTGAGGAAAGCTTTCTGCTCTGCGCAGCGCCGGCCGGGGCCGGCGGATTGCTGCTGCTGAAAAGGCGGCAGGGGAAAGCACCGGCTGAGGAGGGGCGCCGTGCGGCAGCATTTGCAGCAGCTTCTTCCGCGTCTTTTTCGGCATCGTTTTCTTCCGCAGCATCGGATTCTGCAGCAGCATCATTCTCAGCGACAGCTTCACTATCTTCTTCAGCAGCAGCTTCATCCTCATTATCGGGTTTTTTAAAAACCATTCGGTTTTTTTGGAAACCGTTCGGTTATTTGAAAAACCGTTCGGTTTTCAGCGCAGTAAAGTGCTGCTGCTCAAAGAGGCGAAGCCCGCCTTTTTTGCAGCGTCAGCTGCTCCGGCGTCTGCGTCCGTTTCTGCGTCCGTATCCGTATCAGCACCCGTATCAGCATCCGTATCCGTATCAGCATCCGTATCCGTATCAGCATCTGTATCATCATCCTTTTCCGTATCTTTTTCAGTATCCGTATCCGTAAGGCTTTTTCGGGTTTTGCGGAAAAAGGGTGGGTTTTGAGTTTCGTGCTGAAAAAAGGGTGGGTTTTTTGAGAGACTTTGGAAGAACCCGCCGGTTTTTCATCGTGGGGGGACGCCGCGGGACGTCGAGGACGCCGTTCCCTACAATCGGGAAAGGGAAGATGACAGTCGTCAGCGGGTACGCATTGGAAAGCTGTGCTCATTCACTCCCTCAGCCCTCTGCGGAGGGCAGCTTCCCATTTCCTTCTTCCTTATTAAGCAGGTTTTGCCCCTTAGCACATTTCAACTCTTCACTATTCACTAAAAAGCCCGGAGGGTTTTTTCATGGAATTTCTTGCCGTTGCGGCGATGATCCTTCTGCTCTTCGCCCTGCAAAATACGCTTTACAAAAAATACGCCTTCCGCAACCTCGAATATCACTGTACCCTGTCCACCTCGCAGGCCTGCGAAGGCGATGAAATCGAACTGATCGAGGAGATCCGCAACAAAAAGTGGCTTCCTCTGCCCTGGTTCAAGACTGAGATCACCACCTCCCGCTGGCTGGATTTCGCCGGCGCTCAGTCGGTGGTCACCGACCAGAACCGGTTCGTGCCCAGCTTTTTCATGGTGCGCAGCCATCAGCGGGTGGTGCGCCGGTGGAAGGTGCGCTGCCTCAAGCGGGGAGAATTCTCCATCGAGCAGGTGGTGCTGGTTTCCACCGATCTGCTGGGCTTTTCCTCCCTGTCCAGGGCCGGTGAATCGGGCGCCCGGATTCTGGTGCTGCCCCGTCCGCTGGAGGAGGGGGAGCTGTCGGTGTCTCCCCGGTATCTGACCGGCGACATCATGGTGCGGCGGCAGCTGGTGCCGGATCCCTTTTACATCTCCGGCGTGCGGGAGTACACCGGCCGGGAGCCGATGAACCTGATTCACTGGAACGCCACCGCCCGGGAGCAGCAGCTGATGGTCTTCCAGAACGACTACACCACCCGTCAGAGCGTGACGGTGCTGCTGAATATGCAGTCCCAGCAATACGAGCAGCACGAGGTCGTCCGCCGGGACGAGATCGAAAACGCCATCCGGGTCTGCGCCGGGGTATTTGACACGACCCTGCGCACCGGTATGCCCCTGCGCTTCCTCTGCAACGGCACGGTGGAGGAAAAGAGCCGTCAGTCCATCGCCACCGCCGAATACTGGGGCCGGGAGCATGTGGAAGGGCTGCTGCAGATCCTCGCCCGGCTGCAGCTCCACTCCACCGAGGATTTCGCGGTCTATCTGCAGAATGTCTACGCCGATGTGACCTCCACCGACATTGTCATTGTGACGGCCTACCTGAGCCGGGAGCTGCTGGACTTCGCCGCCCGCAAGGAGCAGGAGGGCGCCCATGTGAAGTTTCTGGCGTCGGCGCCTTTGCTCGGTGATCTGGACTGGAGCGGCTTTGATGTGGCCGTCGTGACGGCGGAAAAGGAGGGAGAGGCATGAAAAAAACCGGGACGCCCCTGCACATGACCATCCTGTGGGCCCTCTGTCTGACGGCCTTTCCCCTGACGGTCTGGCCGCTGGTCTACGCCGCCACCACCATCGGTCTGGATCCCGAAGTACATGTGATTTTCAGGGACGCTGACTGGAAAATGGCGGTAGGGTATTTTCTGCCCTGCATCGTCTTTGCCTGGCTGGGCGCAGGCGCGGCGCTGCTGCGCAGTCATCTGCTGCTGAAAAACGAAGAGGGCAGGCGGCTGCAGGTCATACTGGCCAATCTGGTGCTGGCGGTGCCCTACCTGCTGGCCGTTTTGTGGACGGTGCTCCGGTTCCGGCCGGAGCTGGCGCTGCTGGCGACCCTGGGCGGATCGGTTTTCTGCATTCTCTACGCCTCCCGCCATACCGAGGAGCTGTACGCCGAGCTGCTGCCCCGGAGCCTGCTGGGCATTGGTCTGGGCACCGGCGCCTTCGCCATGGTGGTTTTCTGGGGTCTGAAGGCAGAATACAGCATGAACGCCCTGATCTGGCCCTTCGTCATCGAGGCGGTGATCTGCGCCATCGTCCAGAATCAGGGCAACATCGACTACATGATGCAGCGGCGCAAGCATGACCTCTCCCATCTGCCCCGGCGGGTGCGCTGGTACAGCCTGTACGTCACCGGCGGCGTGGTGCTGCTGATTCT
>JAQXNQ010000369.1 GCA_029098085.1 Oscillospiraceae bacterium | reverse complement strand
CGTTATACAATAATAACATAGAGAATATCTTTGGCCCTTTAAAAATCGGCTATGATTGCGATAGATTCAATTGGATGGAATGGTATTTTATTTTTTGACATAGAGTAAAACCACGTCAGTGGTCGGCGTGTCCGGCCTTTTGAAAAACCGAAAGGAACGTTTTGCCTTTGCTGAAATGAATAAAAAAGAATTCTTCTGATTGATGCCTGGTCAACCGGTGCATTGTTGCGGCCTTTTGCAGATATTACTCTGTGAGGGCTTTTTTGTTTGCGCGGAAAAGCCCGAAAAACGGCGGTTTCGGGCGATGGCGTCCGCCGCCCCCAGATTTTGAAATTACCCTGGCAAAATGATGAAAAGGAGGCTTTCAGATCCATGATGCAGACAGGTACAGTGGTACTGCTGTGTATCATCTGCGCTGTTGTGGCAGGCGGCGGCTTTGGCGCGGCAGCATTCTATCTCGGCATGAACTACCGCAAAAAGGTTGCAGAGGCGGAAGTCGGTTCTGCTGAGGAACAGGCAAAAAAGATCATCAACGACGCGTACAAAACGGCAGAAGCCAAAAAGAAGGAAATCATTGTAGAGGCCCGCGAGGAAATCCAGCGGCTCCGGACCGATGCGGATCGGGACATCAAGGAACGCCGCAGCGAGGTTTCCCGGCAGGAGCGCCGCATGCAGCAGAAGGAAGAGTCCCTCGACCGAAAGCTGGAAAGCGCTGAGAAAAAAGAAGAAGCCATTCAGGAGAAATACCGTTTGGCAGAGGAGCAGCTGGCTGAAGCAGAGGTCATCAAGCGCAGCCAGATTGAGCAGCTGGAGCGGATCTCCGGTCTGACCGCCAGTCAGGCCAAGGAACAGCTGCTGGAGAGCCTGGAGGGTGAGCTGGCTCATGAAAAGGCTCTGCGCATCTCCACCTACGAGCAGCAGCTGCGGGACGAAGCGGAGGACAAGGCAAGAAACATTCTCTCGCTGGCCATTTCCCGCTGCGCCGCGGATCATGTGAGCGAAGCCACCGTTTCGGTGGTGACTCTGCCCAATGACGAAATGAAGGGCCGCATCATCGGTCGGGAAGGCAGAAACATCCGGGCACTGGAAAACCTGACCGGTGTCGACCTGATCATTGATGACACCCCCGAAGCCATTACCCTGTCCAGCTTCGACCCCGTTCGCCGCGAGGTGGCCCGCCTCTCTCTGGAGAAGCTGATCACCGACGGCCGCATCCATCCCGCCCGCATCGAGGAGACGGTGGAGAAAGCCCGCCGAGAGGTGGAAGCCAAGATCAAGGCGGAGGGCGAACGCGCCATGATGGAGACCAATGTGCACGGCCTGCATCACGAGCTGGTGAAGCTGCTGGGTCGGCTCCACTACCGCACCTCCTACGGCCAGAACGTGCTGGCTCATTCCATTGAGGTGGCGCAGCTGGCCGGCATCATGGCCGCCGAGCTGGGTGTGGATGTGACCATGGCCAAGCGGGCCGGTCTGCTCCACGACATCGGCAAGGCGCTGAACCACGAGATCGAGGGCTCCCATGTCCAGATCGGCGTGGACATCTGCCGCAAGTACAAGGAGAATCCTCAGATTCTGCACGCCATCGAAGCCCATCACGGGGACGTGGAGACCAAGACGGTCATTGCCGCTCTGGTTCAGGCTGCCGACGCGGTTTCCGCCGCCCGGCCCGGCGCCAGACGGGAAAATGTCGAGAACTACATCAAGCGTCTGGAAAAGCTGGAAGCCATCGCCTCCTCCTTCAACGGCGTGGAAAAGTGCTACGCCATTCAGGCGGGCCGCGAAATCCGCATCATTGTCAAGCCGGAGATCATCCGGGACGACGATATGGTGCTCATCGCCAGACAGATGGCCGAGCGGATCGAAAACGAGCTGGAATATCCCGGCCAGATCAAGATCCACCTGCTGCGGGAAAGCCGCGCCATCGATTACGCCAAGTAAGCCTTTCTTCACAAGGGCAATTGTTGGGGAAAGCCCAGTCAAAGCCGCGTGTCCGGTCGGATGCGCGGCTTTATTTTTGTCCCGCTGGGATTTTCGCGGCATAACCTTTCTTCCAGGCACGGATGCGCCTTATTCGGGCTGTGCGGCCGTCTGAGCGGTTTTTCAAGGAAGGGGACACGCTGGTGGTGACCAAGCTGGACCGGCTGGCCCGGACGGCGGTGCAGGAAACCCAGACGGTGGGCGAGCTGATGGAACGGGGCGTAAATGTTCACATTCTCAACATGGGACTGGTGGAAAACACGCCGGTGGGCCGTCTGATGCTGACCATGCTGTTCGCGTTTGCGGAGTTTGAACGGGATGTGATCGTCGAGCGCACACAGGAAGGCAAGGCCATCGCCAAGAAAAAGGCGGGCTTCCGGGAGGGGCGTCCGCCCGTGGAGCCGGAGGGGTTCGGGGAGCTCAAGGACATGGTGGACAGCAGCGCGCTGACGGTGGTGGAGGCGGCAAAGGAGCTGGGCATCAGCCGGAAAACCTGGTACAACATTCTCAGGCGCCGGGAGTAGCGGTGCCGGGAACCGGAGGAGAAGAAAGAAAAGGTGATCTGAAACCGAATTTTATTTTTGATTCTGAACGTTTTTATCTTGCAAAAGGTCGATAAATGTGCTATTATATGGGTGTACAGACGCGGGGCAAACAAAAAAGAGGCATTTTTGAAAGACCTGTAAAATATATATAGTGTCGGAAAAAAGGCCATCTGTTGCATCGAATTTTTCGATTTATGCAAAAAGGATGCAAAAAGTTTTTTTGAGGGTGTTCGCCTCACTAAAACGCCGATTTTCACAAAAAGCCCTTTACAACAGCGGTTTTGTCTGCTATAATCTAGCCATAACCTGTTATCCGGGAAAGCAAAGTGTGAAACTCCCCCAACAGTTTTTACACGAGCCTACGGGGCATGGGTTGGTCACAATTCCGCGGACAGAGGTTCCGGGCGGCTAAACTACTCATTTTTGTACATAGCTGCCAAGAGAACCGCGTACCCCGGGGCGTTTGACAAATTTTTTATTGGAGGATGAAAACACATGAAAAAGAGAATTTTAGCTCTGGCTCTGGCCGGAACTACCGCGTTCTCGATGTTCGGTGGCCTGAACGTGTTCGCTGGCGTTACCAAAGGCGACGTGTACAGCAGCTACGATCCCACCTTCGTCACCTACATCTACAGCGAAGCTTCTGCTACCGTTGCTATCAACAACGATGCTAGCCTGCCCTTCTCTGTTGAGACCGTTATGGATTTCGAAGATGTGATGGAGACCGAAATCGCTGACAGCACCATCTATCTGTACGACTTCTACGATAACTACATCGACACCAAGGACTACTCTGTTGCCAAGGTTGAGGCTGCTCTGGATTCCGAAGCCCCCAAGGCTGAGCTGGCCAAGATTCTGGCTGACGACACCAAGGACGATGCCTGGCACAGCGTTTCTTATGAGGAAGGTTACGGCGAACGCCGCACCATCCGCAAGGATATTGTCGATGCCTGGGAAGATTTCCTGGATGGGGTTTCTCTGGATCCCGCTGACTACGACTACAAGTATGACATGACCAAGGATGGTGTGGATAACCCCACTGACATCTACAACTTTGAGGGTCTGCTGAAGGATATTACTGACCTGAGCAAGTCTGCTGCCTACACCAAGGCTGCTTCCTCTGAGCTGGTTTACCTGATGCAGCAGTACGGCTACTTTGTGGACGGCGGTCTGGTCGATGCCACTGAGTTCGATACCGGGGCTCTGGATACCGTTCTGGAAATCCTGAACGGCCGTACCGAGGACGACTTCAGCTCTTCTGCTACCTACACCAGAAGCTGGGTGTTCAAGATGGAAGACCTGATGGCCGATTACGACAAGGCTGACACCATCGCTGAGTACAGCAAGGTTTGGGACACCGCCGTTGATTACCTGTTCAACACCACCGGTGCTGCCACTGCTGACAAGAGCGAGCTGAAGTCCGCTATGACCACCACTCTGCTGGGTGTGGATCTGTATCCTGAAGAGGACTTCGCCGCTGGTGCGTATGGTTATTTCCAGACGGTTCTGGCTTTCGCTGGCGAAATCAACGGTCTGTCCAAGACCAAGACCTTCCAGTCTGACGTGGACTATGTCACCGACATGCTGCTGGATGCCATCGACGCTCTGGAACCCATCACCACTCCCAAGGCTTCTCAGGTTGTAGCTGCCGAGGAAGCTCTGGAGGATGCCGAGGGCCTGATCGAGTCCGACTACAAGTCCGGCTGGGCCAACTATGAGAAGGCCATTGCTTACGCCGAGAGCGTGCTCGAAGGCGCTGGCAAGAAGCAGACTCTGAATGCTCCCGTGGTTCTGGAGAGGGCTGTTGAGGGTCTGGTTGCCAAGTCTGTTCCCATGTCCCTGAAGAAGGAACTGAAGGCTGTTCTGAACAAGGCTGAGAAGTGGATCGATGCTTACAAAAAGAACTTCACCTCTGACAAGAACGCTGCTCAGGTTCTGGCTGTTATGAACGCTATTGAGAAGGGCGAAGGCGTTTACGACAAAATCGGCGAGGGCGCTCTGATCTCCCAGGTTGAAGGCGCTATCGACGCTCTGAACGCTGCTCTGGATTACTCCGCTACCGTTCTGGGCTGGTCCAAGACTGCTGACGGCAAGTGGACCTACGGCACCGACGCCGGCTACCTGGCTGACGGCTGGAACAAGATCGGCGGCACCTGGTACTACTTCAATGCTGACGGCACTGCCAAGCAGAGCGAGTGGATGCAGGAAGACGGCACCTGGTACTGGTTCACCAGCAACTGCAACGCTGCTCGCGGCTGGGCCAAGGTTGACGGCAACTGGTACTACTTCAACGACGGCTGCAAGATGATGACCGGTTGGGTCAAGGTTGCCGGTTCCTGGTACTACCTGGCTCCCTCCGGCAAGATGATGACCGGTTGGGCTGAGGTCGGCGGCAAGTGGTACTACTTCTCCAAGGAGACCAATGCTCTGGGCCAGATGCTCGCCAACACCACCGTTGACGGCTACACCCTCGGCGCTGACGGCGCTTGGGTGAAATAATCTGAAGCAGTTCGCTGAAGGTTTAACCCCTTAAAACGACGAGATGCCCCTCCCGGAAACGGGAGGGGCGTTTTGCATATCCACATAATAAAGAAGCGCGGAGGAACCCCGCGCTTTTTCAGCTTCCCAGTCGGTTCAGGTTTTCCGCCCAGTCTTCCTCCGCGAAGGAGGACAGGCTGCAGCAGATCAGCGCCTGATCGTAGCTGTCCATGTCGATGAACTCGCCCAGCGGCTGCCGGAGCAGCGCCGGATCCACCAGCGTGATGGTGCTGTAGTGGGCCGTCAGGAAGGGCGCCAGCGCATTGGCCCAGGAGTCCTTGAGGATCAGCAGCCGGGGGGCGCTGCGCACGTCGGTTTCAATGGTGATCACCGGCTGATCCGGCCCGAGAAAGACGCTGTAGCCGTCGTCCTCCAGATATTCCCGGAAGTAAAGGCCGGTGTGGCCGCTCCAGCACTGACCGTCATAAACCTGCAGGTGAACCTCGCTGTCGTCGCCGGGGATGGAGTAAATGTCGATGGTGTCCGGCTCCACGCCATTATACTGAATCCGGCGGCACAGATTGCCCCGGAAGCTGTGGCTGGCGTGCACCACATCCATGCGGTCCACCGAAAGGGCGGTGAAGCCCATCTGCTTGCCGCAGGCGCTGTAGGCCAGATAGGCGCCCAGCGAGGTCCAGCGGCTGTCGGTGCGGTAGTACAGGTATCGCTCCCGGTCGGCGGACAGCATGCTGTAGCAGTCGATGGTGCTGACCTTTTCTGCCGTCAGCTCATAGGCACGGTCAATGATCGTCTTCTGGGAAGCGGGCGCTGCCGGTGCGGGCAGCAGGTCGCTTTCGACGCTTTCCGCTCCGGGCACCAGCATCAGGGACACGGCTCCCCGGAAACCGGTGGCAAAGTCCGAAACCGCCTGAGCGGACAGGCTGACCGTTTTTTCCGGGATGGTGCCCTGCCGCTCCAGCAGCCGATCTGAAAGCACATAGACGCCGTCCACCTCCCGCCGCCCGGTGAGCAGCTCCAGACGGGTGTGCATGGCGGTCAGACTGCTTTGCAGGGGAAAATGGTCGGCCAGCCAGTCTTCCGTCTGCTCCATGGCCGAGCGGTCGGCTACAGCGGCTGCAGAGGGGAGCTGCAGGCTCTCGCCGTCTGCCCGGGCCGTCTGTCCGGCAGCCAGCAGCACCGCAGCCGGTATGGAGGCCAGCAGCAGGCAGAGCAGCGGTGAGGGGCGTCTCTTTTCCTTCATGATGAGCCTCCTTTATATCCTTGTGATCCAGCTGGGAACCGGGCTTCCGCTGAGCAGACAGGCTGTGCAGCAGCAAAGCAGCAGCAGGGCAACCGTTATGGACAGGGCCTTTTTCAGCCGGGGAAACCGCTGCTCCAGCTTCTGCAGCAGCAGATACATCCATTTTCCCGCCAGCAGCAGACAGAGCAGCAAGATGAGCCAGTAGCAGGAAACCAGATACAGGGCTTTACTCATTTCCAAACCATGCAGCCCCAGCAGACAACCGAAGTACCGGAAGGCGTCAGGGGCGCTCTCCGCCGAGAAGAAGACCCATCCCAGCAGTACGGTGATCATCGTCAGGGTCCGCCGCAGGGGTTTGGGGGCTTTCTCCAGCGTCCGGCCCCAAAGGAAGTGCTCTCCCAGCAGCATCAGACCGCTGTACAGTCCGAACAGCAGCAGATTGCCCTTCCTGCCGTACCACAGTCCGCCCAGAACAGCGCAGAGCAGGGTGGCGGCAATCCGGCGCAGAAGATTGCGGCTGCCGCCCAGGGGGCGGTAGATATAGTCCCGCAGCCAGGCGAAGAGGGTCACGTTCCACCGCTGCCAGAAATCCTTCAGGGACAGAGCACTGAAGGGGTAATTGACATTTTCCGGCAGACGGAAGCCCAGCATTTTGCCCAGTCCGACGGCCATGTCGCTGCAGCCGGAAAGGGTGAAGATAAACTCCAGCGAAAAGGCCAGCAGCCCCACCCAGGCCACCGCCGCGCCCGGCTGAGAGGCGGCCTGAATCTGCGCCCGCAGCTCGCTCATCCGGTCGGCCAGCAGCACCTTTTTGGAAAGGCCCACGATAAACCGCTCAAAGCCCGTCACGGCCTGCGCGCCGGAAAAACTCTGCCGGGCCAGGTCGCCCCGCAGCTCGCCATAGCGGGTCAGGGGTCCGGCGACCATCTTGGGGAACATGGCGGCGTAGGTTCCGTAGGTGATGAAGCTGCCCTGGGCTCGCACTTCCCGGCGGTAAATGTCCACTTGATAGCTGATGCCCTGCAGCGTGCAGAGGGAGAGGCCCATGATGACCGGAGAATTGCGCACCGTAAAGGCCGGGTACTGCAGGCAGAGCAGCAGCAGATTGCCCGCCACTCCTGCGGCCAGAGCCATGCGGCGGCTTCGCTTCGTGCTCTGCCGTTCCAGCCAGAGACCGCCGTAGTGGTTGAGAATCAGGCTGACCAGCAGCAGGAGCACCCCTTTGGGCTGCCCCCAGGCGAAAAACAGCAGACTGACCCCCAGCAAAACGGCGTTTTTCCATTGGTTCGGTGCCAGCCAGCAGCAGAGTAGCGCCAGCGGCAGAAAAATATAGAGGAAGATCAGGCTGGAAAAGGCCACGGTTATCCCTCCTTGGGCGACGGAAAGAGACGGCTCAGCAGATCGGCAAGCTCCTGCCGGTCAAACAGGGTGTTCAGGACGGGCAGCAGGGCCTTGGCGGTCATCAGCTCGGGGAAGCCCAGCTCCTTCAGCAGGACGGCCCGGCGCTCGGCGGCGCCGTCGGTGCCGCTCAGGCCCAGAAGAAACAGATCCGTTTTGGTGATCGGCTCCCGCCGCCGGGGCACCTCCTGCGCCAGAACACCGGCCCGGGTCAGGCAGCGGAGCAGGGTTTCGTGATCCATCCCCTCCACCCCCAGCTTGCCCTCTTTGGAGGGGGCAGCCTTGCGCCGCTCCTTGCCGTAGATGTCCGGGATGTAGACGTCGATGATGGTGCCGTCCGGAATGGCCGAGCGGATGTAGTGGCGGATTTTGAATCCGGCTGCGTCGGAGTCGGTGAGGACGATGATGCCGGTTTTGCGGGCCAGCGCCCGCAGCATGGAGAGCTTGTCGGGGTCGCGGAAGATGGTGAAGCCGCCGGTTTCCAGGATGGGCCCGTCGATCAGCTCGCTCAGGCGCTGGCGGTCGTATTTCCCTTCCACAACGATGGGTATATTCAGACGAATCATTACGTTCCGTCCTCCTTCAGATCGAGGATCCGGGCCACGGCTTCGGTGACGATGATGCGTCCGTCGGTGCGGCTGGATTTCAGGGCGGCATCTGCGTCCGCCAACACCATCAGACAGCCCCGCAGGGTGCCTGCCGAGTAGCGGGAAACGTCCCGGAAGGCGTTCCGCACCCGGAATTCCCGCCCCTTGTAGGGGAAGAGGGCGCAGACATCGTCGGCGGTCTTGCCGGCCAGCGCGGCGGCCTTGGCGCGGTACAGATCCAGAAAGGTGGCGTTCAGGGCACCCAGAATGGAGACCGGCTCCTCCCGCTGGAGAAAAAGCTCGTCCAGAATCTGAAAGGCCCGGGTGCGGCCGTTCTGCAGCATGGCCTTGGACAGGTCAAAGACGGAGGAGTCCAGGCTCTTGTGGGTGACCGCCTCCACATCGGTGCGGGTGATTTCGCCCTCCACCCGGTAGGCGATCAGCTTGTCCGTTTCCCGGGACAGCTCCTCCAGTCCGGTGCCGCACCGGTCGATCAGGGCGGCGGCAGTGGCCGGATCCATCTCACAGCCGTTTTTCTGGCAGCGCTGCCGGAGCATCCGGATCAGGTCGGAACGGGTCTTGGGGAGACATTCCACCACCGCGCCGGCGGCGTCCACCATCTCCAGCAGCTTGCGGATTCTGGCGGATTTTTTGGGGTTCAGCTCAAAGGCGCTGACATAGAGAATCAGAACGGTGGTGGGGTTGGGATCGCTGATCAGGCGGCTCAGCAGGTCGCTGTCGTTTTTGGAGAGCTTCTCCAGATTGGGGTTCATCACAACCACGCACTTGTGCTCCGCCATCAGGGGAAAGCCCTCGGCCTCGTCCTGTACGGCGGTCATGTCCAGTGACGCGCCGTCGAATTTGCGGAGGTTGAAGCTTTCGGTGCCGTTTTTCACGGTTTTGTCCAGAATGCGCTGGAGACAGACCTGGGACAGGTAGGTCTCCTTGCCGAAAATCAGATAGACCGGCTCGATCCGGCCTTCTCTCAGGCTGCGATTCAGCTGTACATCATCATAACGGGCCATGGGAAGCTCCTTTTACCTTTATTGAACGGTTCCGTCGGCTGCCAGCAGCAGTCGGGTCTCCGGGCGGCCCCGGGAACCGGATGAAACCATTATAGCATAGTTTTCACGGGTTGTGTGTGCTTTCTCCTGCTTTTTATCATATAAAAAGCGAAAGTCCGCAACCCAGGGCACCGGATCCTCCGCACGGTTCAGGACAATGTGGGTACCTGCCCAGTCCAGCAGCAGGGCGGAACCGTTTTTACCTGTGCGGACGGACAGCTCACCCTGTCCGAACAGGCTCCAGGAGGCATTGTCCAGCGGAAGAGCCTCTTCCACCCGGGAAAAGGACAGCGCCTGCGCGATCCGGCTGCTGTCCGGGGAAAGGACCTTCTGAGCGCCCAGCGCGGTGAGAAGGTCATAAGCGCCGCCGGTATAACCCAGCCTGTCCTCGGGGATGATGACGGCGGACAGCTCCCGGACACCGCTGGCCAGCAGCCGGTTTGTGAGCTGTCTGCCTTCAAAGGAGCTGCCGCCGCAGCCGATGACCACGGCCTGATCGCCGTACTGCAGCAAAATGCTGCTGGAATCTGACCAGACGTACTGGGTGATGACCAGCAGATCCTGCCGGGACAGCTGATCCGCAAAGCCGCCCCAGCAGAGCAGGAGCAATGAAAGAAGACCGGCGGCGGTGCGGGCAAGCGCTTTTCCGCGAAGAAGGATCACCAGCAGGGCCAGCACGGCGCAGCAGATGATACAGAGAAGAATAAACTCGCCTTCCAGCGGCAGGATGGGGCCGTCTGCGCTCCAGCGGGCCAGCAGGTCGAACAGGGAAAGGATTTTCCGACAGAGAATGCCGAACGGAGCCCAGGCTGTGATGCCTGCCAGCAGACCGCAAATCAGCAAAGCCGGCATCAGCGGGATCAGAATCATATTGGTCAGCGGTGCCAGCAGGGGAACATACCCCAGGAAAAGCAGGGTCACGGGCAGGGTGACCAGCGTGACGGCCAGAGAAGGCAGCAGCAGTCCGGCCAGCTTCGGAATCAGAGAGCGGGTGTCCGGCCGGAGAAAGCGGGTCAGGGTATCCTGCCAGGCCGGGGCTACGGCTGTGACGGCCAGCACCGAGGTGACCGACAGCAGAAAGCCCATGCGGCAGACCAGAAAAGGGGAATGAAGGGTCAGCATCAGTACGGCAAAGCCCAGGGAGTTGACCGGGGCGGCATCCCGGAAGAAGAGCTCTGCGGACAGGGCGAGACAGGTCATCATCCAGGCCCGCAGGGCGGAAGCGCCCATGCCGGTGAGCCAGACAAAAAGACCGGTCAGCACCATGCTGAGGATCAGGGCGGGCCGTCTGCCCAAAAGGGAAAGGAGGGTGAGCAGCAGACCGGCCAGAATGGACAGATGCAGGCCGGAAACGCAGAGGATGTGGGCTGCGCCGGAGCGCTGATACAGACTGTATATCCGCTGGGGAATGGCGCTGTCGTCGCCGGTCAGGACGGCAATCATCATGGCCGCCTTTTCCGAATCGGGGATGGCCCGGCGCAGATTGCGCTTCAGATGATCCAGCACCGATTGCCGCAGGGCACTGAACCGGGAACGGGGCTTCAGAATCTGCAGGGAAGCGGAGTCGGCCCGTGCGGTCAGCTGTGCGTTCCGTCCCAGCTGGGATGCGGTGGGAAGACCGTCCTGCACAGAGATCTGCAGCGAGACGGTTTCACCGGGATAAAGAAGAAGGTCGTTGTCTCCATATAAAAGAACGTTGGCGGAAAGAGCCTGATCTTCCCAGGTCAGCTCCGCGCCGGCAATCAGAAAGCCGCTGTCCTGATCGCCGGAAGAGACGGCGCCGGTCAGAAGCGCTTTTTCCGGGGCGGCCTGCCGGATGTTCCAAAGCTCGTTCAGGCGGAAAAGACTGATCAGCACCGCCAGAATCGTCATCAACCCGACGGCGAGGAGCAGAGCGCCCTTTTTCTTCCGTATAGAAAGACAGCCGATGAGGGCCAGACAGCCGCCGGTAGCCAGAACCACCGGAATCTGACCGATTGTAAGCCAGGCGCAGAGAAAAAGAACCGAAGCAAAGGAGAAGCCGAGTACGGCGAAGGGCTGCCGGATATGCATGGAATCATCTCCTGATACGGGTTTCTGTATTTATTGTACCAGCTTTTTGGGCGAATGGCAACGAACAGAAGAACTTGCGGAAAATTATATAGGAAGACGCTCTTGGGCGTATGCCGGACGATCTGGCGGTGTACGGGGCGGGATATAGCCAGAGTGTACAGGTTTCCTTTTGCAACAGGATAGTTTTCGGTTGAAAAACAGAAAGCGAAAAAAGAGGTTGACATTTTTCTCTCCCTGTGGTATCCTATACAAGCTGTCGCTTGAACGGCGGCGCCGCTCAAAGAAAAGTTTGAAAAACCTGAAAAAAGTGCTTGACAAACCGTTCTTGATGTGGTAAGATAAATAGGCTGTCAACAAACAGCGAGCAGCTTGAAAATTATACAGATCGTACAGACCGATCGGAGAAATCCGAAAGTTGATTGGAAGCTCTTCCAAAAAACTTCAAAAACTTTGAAAAAAGTGCTTGACAAGGTCGAAACGATGTGCTATAATAAGTAAGCTGTCAGCGAGACAGCAACGGGAACTTGAAAATTAAACAATATCGCAAGAACGAATTAACGACCCGGATTTTTCAATTGTATTGAGAACTCCAACAAAGTAATTCAGCAACAAAAGAAGCAGGACGTCAGCAATGACGGAATGCCAGAGTTGTTCTG
>JAQXNQ010000368.1 GCA_029098085.1 Oscillospiraceae bacterium | reverse complement strand
CTGACGGTCAGGGGCGGCTCCCTGTCGGTCACCACCGGAGACGGCAGCAAATGCACCGCCATCCGGGCCCTGTCCAGCTTCGACTTCCCCTCCGGCACCATCACGGCTGCGAGCGGCAGCTCCGCCGCCAATCCGCTGGACTCCGGCAGCTACGGCCTGTACATCTGCGGTGAAAGCAGAATCGGCGGCCAGCTGACCGCCACCGGCGGAGACGCCCCTACCCGATCGCACACCTATCCCATGAGCGCCGGCATTTACACCGTAGGCAGCCTGGAGATCACCGGCTCCGTCCGGGCCACAAGCAGCACCGGATACGATGCCTATGGGATGTACATCGTCGGTGACCTGACCATCGGCAAAACCGGCTCCCTCACCGCCAAAAACGGCAGCCGCACACCGACCAACACGGCCAGCGGCATCCGGATGTACCGCGGCAATCTGACTCTGAACGGCGGCACGGTGCGGGCAGAAAGCGGCGCGGCCGTGCAGCTCTCTGCGGGCGTGTTCTTCGACACGGTGACCATCACCATCAACAGCGGCCGCTTCACCGTCCTGCGCGGCGGCGACTGCTCCGGCAGCGGCCTGTTCGGCCACCGGAACACCCTGATCGTCAACGGCGGCAGCTTCACCGCCGACGATGCCTATTTGCTGCGGCTTCAGGTCAGCGGCGGCAAGGCCAGCTTCGGCGGCAGCTCTCCCCGACCCGGGGCGGCTCTCAATGTGGCGGAGCTGCGGGTCACCGGCGGTCAGCTGTCCGCTCTGGGCGATGAATACGGCATCTTCTCCGACAGCAAACTGGATATTTCGGGATATAAGAACAGCAAGGTGCAGCTTGAAGGCGGCACCGTCATCGCCAAGGGCAGCATCTGCGCCATCTGTGTCCGGGATCCCCGCGCCGAAAGCCGGATCTTTGAGGTCAGCGGCAATCTGCGCTGCGGCAGCAGCTCCTCCTCCTGCCGGAAGGAGGCCGCCGTCGGCATGGACAACATTCTGGGCGGCGATTATCTCTTCCCCTGCATCGTGGAGAAGGAGAGCGGAGAGATGGCGAAGTATGTGAAGATTACCTGAGCTCCCTTTGGGAGCAGTGAAAAGTGAAGAGTGAAAAGTGAAGAGTTTCGGAAAACCGCTCCCTGCGGTCGCTCAAAAATTGTCAATATCGATATGAAAAGCGTCAAAATAAGCGCAAAATCTACCGGTTCTGTTAATTTTCAAGGGCGGTACGCCCGATTCTCCATAACTATTCACTCTTCACCATTCACTATTCACTACGATCAGCACTTTGCTGATTCAAACGGTATCTTTTTCGACAAACTGAGGGCCCTTCCGAAAGGTTGGGCCCTTTTTCTGTGGAAAACTCCACTGTACATCACCCTGTAACCGAAAAAATGTTTGATTTTCCGCTTGCATTGTGCTATACTATAAACAGAACATTTGTTTGAGGATGTGATCTGATGGATCTGATGGAAAAACTGACCATCCTTTCCGACGCCGCCAAGTACGACGCCGCCTGCACCTCCAGCGGCGTGGACAAAACCCCGGCGGCGGGCGGCATCGGCAGCGCTTCAGCCTGCGGCATCTGCCACACCTTCGCGGCGGACGGGCGGTGCATCTCCCTTCTGAAGGTGCTGATGACCAATGTCTGCATCTGCGACTGCAAATACTGCGTCAACCGGCGCACCAATGATACAAAGCGCGCCGCCTTCACCCCCGAGGAGCTGGCTGAGCTGACCATGCAGTTTTACCGCCGCAACTATATCGAGGGACTTTTCCTCAGCTCGGGCATCATCCGCAATCCTGACTACACCTGCGAGCAGATGATCCGGACACTGGAGCTGCTGCGGGGAAAATACCGGTTTTACGGCTACATCCACGCCAAGGCCATCCCCGGCGCTGATCCGCTGCTGATCCAGAAGCTGGGGCTGCTGGCCGACCGGATGAGCGTCAACATCGAACTGCCCTCCCGCCAGAGCCTGCAGGCCCTGGCCCCGGACAAGTCCAAGCAGGGCATTCTGGGGCCCATGAAGCTCATCAGCGGCGGCATTAAGGAGAACCGGGCGGACATCGTCCAATACCGCCACGCCCCCAAATTCGCCCCGGCGGGCCAGAGCACCCAGATGATCGTCGGCGCGTCGCCGGAAAGCGACCTGCAGATCCTGACCCTGTCCGAAGCGCTGTACAAAAAATACAGCCTCAAGCGGGTGTTCTTCTCCGCCTATATGCCGGTGGTCAGCGATCCCCTGCTGCCGGGAAAGGAGATCAAGCCTCCGCTGCTGCGGGAGCACCGGCTCTATCAGGCCGACTGGCTGCTGCGGTTTTACGGCTTCGGAGCGAGTGAACTGCTGGATGACGCTCACCCCTACTTCGATCCCTGTCTGGATCCCAAGTGCAACTGGGCGCTGAACCATATGGATCTGTTTCCCATGGAGGTGAACCGGGTGCAGTATGAGGAGCTGCTGCGGGTGCCGGGCATCGGCGTCACCTCCGCCCGGCGGATTCTGGCCGCCCGGCGCACCGGGGCACTGACCTTCGCCGCCCTGAAAAAGATCGGCGTGGTGCTCAAGCGGGCCCAATACTTTATCACCTGCGGCGGAAAAATGATGGAGGGGCTGCGGTTTTCCGACCGCACCGCCCGGTTGGCCCTGTTGTCCGAGCGTTCCCCTGCCGAGCTGCCGGGCCATCAGCCGGAGCAGCTGACCCTGTTTCCCGACCCTTCCCGGGTCACCAGAGAGGATGTGCAGAAATGTCTGAGCGGACAAATCTAGTATACCGGTACGACGGCAGCCTGCCGGGGCTGCTGACCTGCGTCTTTTACAGCATCGCCGACAAGGAAATCCCCGCCGCGGTGCTGCCCTTTGACAGTGAGGAGCGATACCTCTACCCCGAGCGGGAAATCTGCACCGACCCCGCCAAAGCCCGACGGGTGGCGGTGTCCATCCCCAAGAAAATCTCCGCTGCCGCCTGGGATCTGGTCTGGAGAGGATACCTGACCTGTCATCCGCAGAAGGACAAGCTCATTGTGGACTTTCTGCGGCTGGGCTACCGGGTGGGCGGCAAGGCTGTGGACATGCTGGGGGACGACACTGTCTCCGCCCTGACCAAAGCGGTGTACCACCTGAACCGCGAGGCCCATCTGCTCACCGGATTCGTCCGGTTTTCCATCCGGGCGGAGGTCATGACCGCCGTCATCGCGCCCAAAAACAATGTGCTGCCCCTGCTGGCCCCCCACTTCCGTGCCCGCTATCCGGAGGACTCCTTCATGATCTACGACAAAACCCACGGACTGGCCTATTTTTACAGCCGGGGCAAGGAGGCGCTGCGGATGGTGGAGGATATGGAGCTGCCGCCGGCCACCGCCGAGGAGATGCAGTTCCGGCGGATGTGGAAGCGGTATTACGACACCATCGCCATCGAGGGGCGGTTCAACCCCCGCTGCCGCATGAGCCACATGCCCAAGCGGTACTGGGACTGCCTCACCGAGCTGAACCCCGAATACACCGAAATGCCCACCGAAAGGAGCCTGCCCCATGGAGCTGTCTGATAAAAACCTGTTTTTGCAGAGTGAACACTTCCTGCTGCGGCCGGTGAAGCCAACCGACGCCGATGACCTGCTGCGCTGCTACAGCGACCGGGACGCCGTCGCCCTGATGAACGCCGACAACTGCAGCAGCCGCTTTCTGCTGCAGACGCCGGAGGAGATGACAGACTGCATCCGGTTCTGGCTCCGGGACGGAAAAGAAAACGGCTATGTCCGGCTGGCGATTCTGGATCAGCGGGACGGGCGGGCTGTGGGCAGCTGCGAGCTGTTTCCCAGAGAAAGACTGGGGCCGCTGGAGCAGGTGGGGCTGCTGCGGCTGGATCTGATGGCCGCCTATGAAACCGAAGAGGTACTGACCGAGCTGTTTGGGCTGTTTCACCGGTCGTTTTACGATCCGCTGCAATATCTGATGTTCAAGACACCGGCGGCCGCGAGCCTGCGGCGGGAGCTGCTGCGGATCTGGGGCTATGCGTCCATCCGCAACCGGCGGATGCTGCCCTTTGACGGATACTGGTTCCGGGCGGCGCGGACGCTGACCCTGCCCTACGGGTGCGGGGGCATTGCCTGTGTGCTCTGCGGAATCGAGGACTGTCCGGGGTGTCGGATGGAGGAGGATGGGAGCTGCGGGTGTCAGG
>JAQXNQ010000367.1 GCA_029098085.1 Oscillospiraceae bacterium | reverse complement strand
ATTGAAAAGGCCCGGGCGGAGGGCATGGATGTGACGGCGGATGCCTATGCCTATCCCGCCGGTTCCACCACCATTCTGTCCCTGATCCCGCCCACCGTGCCGCTGGAAGGTATCGACACCCCGGAAGGCATCGCCCTGCTGGAGCGGGAGATTTCCCGGGAGCATGAGGGCTGGGACAACATGGTGCTGTCCATCGGCTGGGAGCGGATTGTCCTCAGCTCCTTTGTCCGCCCGGAGCACCGGATCTATGCGGGCAAGACCCTGACCGAAGCAGCCGCCCTGATGGGCGTTTCCTCCGCCGGAGCGCTGGCCGCTCTGACGGCGCAGAACGGCGGTAAGGTGGGGGTGATCCTCATGAGCATGTCGGAGGAGGATGTGGAGCTGGTGCTGCGGCAGCCCTGGGTGTCGGTGATTTCCGACGCGCTGTACGGCGGCGGAGACTGCCCCCATCCCCGGCTGTACGGCGCTTTTCCCCGGATGCTGTCGGAATATGTGAAAAACCGCGGGCTGATGCCCCTCGAAGAGGCGGTGCGGAAGATGACCGCGCTCCCTGCCCGGCGGATCGGCTTGACCGACCGAGGATTGCTGAAGGAGGGCATGGCGGCGGACATCTGCGTCTTCGATCCCTCTGCCGTGCAGGATACCGCCACCTTTACAGAACCGGTGCAGATGGCCCGGGGCTTCTCCTTGGTACTGGTGGACGGCGAAAAGGCCGTGGAAAACGACCAAGTCACCGGCGTCTTTGCGGGCGGTGTGCTGCGCAGAGGAAGATAAAGCTGTTTATTCTATTTCTGAAAGGAAGATTCATATGACCATTGAAGAAAAACTCGCATCCATGGGCCTCTCCCTCCCCACTCCTCCCCCCAAGGGCGGCGTGTACTCTCCCGCCAAGACCTTCTGCGGCGGCAAGCTGGTTTACATCTCCGGCTGCGGCCCCGTCATTGACAAGCCCGTTGCCGGCAAGCTGGGGGCTGAGTTCACCATCGAGCAGGGCCGCCGCTACGCCCGGGACTGCATGCTCAACGTGCTGGCAGTGCTGAAGCGGGAGATCGGCGATCTGGACCGGGTCAAGGGTCTGGTGAAGATCACCACCTTTGTGGCCAGCACCCCCGATTTCTACGATCATCCCAAAGTGGCCAACGGCGGCAGCGAGCTGCTCAGCGCCCTCTTTGAGGATGTGCCCACCCGCTCGGCTGTGGGCATGGTGGCTCTTCCCGGCAACATTCCGGTGGAGACGGAAGCTCTGTTTGAGATCGAATAAACAGAAACGCTGAAAGGCGCGGCGGATATGGGAAAGCTTTCCCCTCCGCCGCGTTTTTTGCTGTCCGGATGGGGCATCCGCCCTTGCTATCCGGTGCAAACTATGATAAACTGGTCTGTAAGCGGGAGACAATTCCCACAGCGGGCCTCGGCCCGGAATGAAAGGATAGAAGATATGAATCTGAAAGATAAGCTGGAACCCCTGCTGCTGAAGGTGCAGAAGCCCGCCCGCTATACCGGCGGCGAGCTGCACAGCGTGGTCAAGGATCCGGAGCAGGTGGACTTCCGCATGGCCCTCTGCTTCCCGGATACCTACGAGATCGGCATGTCCCATCTGGGTCTGAAGATCCTGTATGACATCATCAACAAGGATCCAAACTGCTGGGCCGAGCGGGTCTACGCCCCCTGGATCGACTTTGAAGCGCTGATGCGGAAAAATCACATTCCTCTCTACGGTCTGGAGAGTCTGTCGCCCCTGACGGAGTTTGACGTCATCGGCTTTTCACTGCAGTACGAGCTTTCCTATACCAATGTGCTGAATATGCTGGATCTGGCCGGGCTGGATCCCCGCAGAGCGTACCGCCGGGAGGAGGATCCCATCGTCATGGCGGGCGGTCCCTGTGCCATGAACCCCGAGCCGCTGGCCGATTTCATCGATCTGTTCCAGATCGGCGAGGGCGAAGAGATGATGATGGACATGATCGCCCTCTACCGAGCTCACAAAAAGAAGGGCTTTGTCAA
>JAQXNQ010000366.1 GCA_029098085.1 Oscillospiraceae bacterium | reverse complement strand
CTTGACCTGCAGCTTAAGGCTTTCGCCCACGGTGCTGTCCGATGTGGTGACGGTGGTGGAGTTGCCCGCCGTGTCGCTCGCCGCAACGGTGACGGGGTAATAGTGCCCGCTCTGGTTATAGCTGGACAGGCTGGGCGCGGTGATGACCGCTTCATACATCCCAGACCCGGCGTTGAGGGCGAGGTCATAGGTCTGGCCGTTGATGGTTGCTGTCACAGTTGTAATGAATGGCATAGAAAACCTCCTCAAAAAATGAAAATGGGCATGAAAAAAGCACCATGCAGCTGCACAGTGCTTCCAAGCGTATTGGATTTTTTAGCGGGTCAGTCGTCGTCTTCTGCCATGGCAGCCTCAAACTCTTCCAGCGTCTCACCGTATACACCGGGTTCGGCCCACTGGTCGATCATGTGATAAAGCTCCTGCGCCGAAGCATGGGGATGTACTTTCACATAATCAATGGCTTCGTCTACAAAATCCATTCCTTCTGCAAAATCAAGGTAAGCTTCCACATCTTCCGCCAGAAAGGAGTCAATCCGGGTCTCTTTTTCGCAGATCAGATCCTCCAGCAGGCTGCGGAGCGTTTTGATTTTTTGATCAGACATTTTGATCACTTCTCCTTTTTAGAGCTTATGACGATGACGCTTCCTTCTCCGTCTGCTTCCAAAAGGTATCGGCGTCCCCTATAGCTGACAGATCCACGCTGACCCTCTTCAGCATTTCTGTATAAAGAGTTGAATTCTCCTCTGAGAATCCCGTAGGTCTTCACAGAAACCGTCAAGCCCCTGGAATTTGCCCTTGGCGACCGCGCATACCTTGTCTTCCCCTTGCCGGACGGCCTGGAACCCCGCATCTTACCGTCGGGACCCTGGATGTAGCTGCCCCGCTCCTCGCCGTTCTCTTTCAGTATACCACTTTCTTCCCCCGCCGGCAACATTTTCCCGCCCACAAGAGCCGTCTTATCGGTGTTGGGGGTGTAGAGCTGCTTTGTCTTGGGATCATAGAGCACGTCCTGCAGGCCGAGCCGGATCCAGCTGACGCCCAAAGGTTCCAGATCTTCGGCATATCTTACCTCGTCGATGCCCATGAAGTTGGCGTCCAGAGCGGTCTTGTAGGCGGCAAAGCGGCTCTGCATGTCCCCCTTGAGCAGCTCTTTGGTGTCAAAGGCGAAATAATAGGTTCCTTTTTCCTGTTCCAGCAGAAGATCCCGGTTCAGCGCGCACTGGATGACGTTCATCAGCGGGATGGCGCAGAGCTTGGCCATGCCGGCGGTGTCGGTGCTTTCGCCGGTGAGGGCGCCCTCGGGCAGGTGAAAGATTTTGGCGAAGTCGGCGGCATTGGCAGCCTTGTTCTCCCGCAGCTGCATCTCCATCGGTGAGGAGCTGGATTCCTTGAAGTCGATGCCGGAATTGAGCACCACAAAATTTTCGCTGTTTTCGCCGCCGTAGAGCCGGGAAAACGCCTCCCGCAGCCGGCTGAGCTTGTCGCCCTCCAGCGGCCGCTCGGATTTCAGGAAGCCCCGCTTGACGCCGCCCCGGCGCACCATGTTCCGCTCGAAGAGGAGGGTGCTGTAGGCCGTCTCGATGAGCCGGGCGTTCTCCTCCGTGATGGGAACGCCGGTGCAGCCGTCCCGGGTATTGCGGAGGATTCTCAGAAACTGGTGGGGGAAATAGGCCCGTCCCTCCACCAGAATGTCGAAATCCTTGAAGATGGGATCTGTGTTTTTCCGGATGGAGATCTGACGCTCGTCCACGTAGAAAAGGCCCGAAGCCATCCCCTTCTCCTTCCGGATATAGGCAAAGCCGCCCTTGCCCAGGTAGTAATCCCGCACCATGGCCCGCCAGAACTCGTTGGCCGACAGGGTGTCGCCGACCTCATCGTTCAAGAGCCGCAGCCGTGGATCGCCCCGGACTTCCTCAGTCTTTCCGTCCTGCTCCCGGTACAGCTTGATGGGCGTTCCGGCGATGATGCCGGCGATCAGGTCAATGCCGCCGCTGATGGCGGGGATCTGCAGCGCCATCTCACGGGTCACCGTCTCGCCGCCCAGTAGGGCTTTCAGCAGCGGATCCTCCGCTTCGGCACCTTCCGCCCGGTCTTCACGCCGCCGG
>JAQXNQ010000365.1 GCA_029098085.1 Oscillospiraceae bacterium | reverse complement strand
CAAAGAAGTATACAGCAGAAGGCCTGGCAGAGTTGACGGAGCTTTCTTCCAATGTCAGGGTGTTTTCCTATCAGGCACTGGAGCATGCCCTGCGGGATATTCTGTTTGTGCATGCACTGAAGAAGGTTGCCCTCGTCGTATTTGATGAGGCTCACTTCTTCACTTCCGACGCCGCCTTCAATGGGCACACGGAACGCATTCTTGAGCAGATAGCTCCGGCCTTTTCTCAAGCGATGCGTGTTTACACCACGGCTACGCCGGATGACGCCTTTGAAGCCATTCTGGAAGCGGAAAGCTCCTTAAGGACCCCCAGAATTCCGCCTCGCCTTTTTATGACAGTTCCGGAAGCAGAGAGGCCCTTCAGGCTCCTCCCAATTCCGCCTCGCGTGTTTTGGACAATTCCGGCTTTCGAAATGAAGGCGGACTATTCCCATCTCGACATTTGGGCCTTTCGTCAGGAACGGGAAGTCATTGATATGATTTCTAAGGACACTTCCTCTGAGAGATGGTTCATCTTCCTCAACAGCGTTGAACGCGGAAGAAAGCTGGCGCAGAAGCTCCCTGACGCTGCGTTCATATGCGCCGAATCAAAGGATTCGGACGATCAGGATGGCGAGGTTTACAGAAAGCTTCTGGAGGAGGAGAAGTTCGATGCGAAGGTGTTGGTCACCACCGCGGTACTCGATAACGGCATTAATATCATCGACCCGACGCTTCGCAATGTCGTCCTTTTTTCCACTGAAAAGGCTCAATTCCTGCAGGCACTGGGCCGCAAACGGTGCGCACCGGATGAGAGACTGCGGCTCTTCCTCCCGGCTCAAAGCAGCTTGTTCTTCAACGGAAAGGCACGCGATGCTGAAGAAAAGCTGGCGATGATCAAGCAAATGCGAGAACATCCCTACGCCTTTGCGGAGTCACTGATTGACGGGAGCAAGCCGAAGGCTCAGGGTCTGGGCTATTGGAACGGCCGAAAATATGTGGTTAACGGCCTGGCTGAGACAAACTACAAAAAACAGCTGGGCTTTTACAAGACCATGCGGGAAGATCTTAAAGAGGATCCCGCCGCCTTTGTCAAAGCGCAGATGGCGTGGCTGGGGCTGGAGGAGCAGTGGTCGGAGGAGCACTGGCTGGGATATGTCCTCGAAGACGAATCCCCGGAACGCAAAACGCTGCAGGAGTTCTTAAAGAATAGGCTTTCTGTTTCCATGGAGAATGAGGAAGTCGACCGCTTCTGTCAGGAATTCCAGCGCCTTGCGGAGGCCGCTTTCGGCCCCAGGGATAATTGGAAGGAAGGACGGGGCTACAAGGAGACCATCATCCGGAAGATCTTGGGGGAGCAGGGCCTTCCCTACAGACTGGATATCAGGAAAGGGTGCTGGACGCTCTCGTTGAAGGAGCAGGGGGGTGCTGTCTGATGCCTGCGTTCCATGAAAGAACCTTCCGGGTGACCGTGGATCCTAATCCTATTAAAAAGGAAGAGGTCACTGAAATCCTCTGCCAGATTATGAAGGAGCTTGACAATTTCACAAACAAAGGGGGCATTTCGGATGGCGAAGAGAAAACTGCCGCCGAAAGGCACAGATAGCGGTTCCAGCCGCCGTGCGGCTGCTTACGCCAGATTCAGCAGCGACCGCCAGCGGGAGGAGTCCATTGATGCTCAGATGCGGGCCATCCGTGAGTACGCTGAGCGAAACGGCTATGAAATCGTCTCTGTTTATCAGGATTACGCCCAGTCTGCCACAACAGACCGGCGCCCTGAATTTCAGCGGATGATTGCGGACGCAAGACAAGGGGATTTCGATTATTTGATTGTCCATAAGCTGGATCGCTTTTCCCGTGACCGCTATGATTCGGTTATGTACAAGCGCGAGTTGGAGCGGTGCGGCGTTCGGCTCCTTTCCGTCTCGGAAAATCTGGACGGTTCCCCTGAAAGCCTGATCCTTGAGAGCGTCATCGAGGGCATGGCTGCCTATTATTCCCAGAATCTGGCCCGCGAGGTGGAAAAGGGCAAACGGGAAAACGCCCTGAAGGCCGTCCATGTGGGCGGCCGTCCGCCGCTGGGCTATGATGTGGATCCGGTCACAAGGCAGCTGATTGTAAATTCCCGCGAGGCTGAGGCGGTGCGCCTGATTTTTTCCAAGTACCTGGAGGGGGAGGGGTACACCGCCATTCTCAACGCCCTCAACGCGGGTGGCTACCGCACCAAGCTGGGGCAGCCCTTCGGCAAAAATTCTCTGTATGAGATCCTGCGGAATGAGAAGTATACCGGTACCTATGTCTACGGAAAAACGGCGCCCAAGGACGTGGACGGGCGCCACAACCGCCACAGCTTCAAGCCGGATGACGAAATCATCCGCGTGCCGGATGCCTTTCCGGCCATCATCAGCAGAGAAGATTTTGAGGAGACCCAGCGCAGGATGTCCCTCCGAAAGCATATGGCCGGCCGTTTTGCTGCCAAGGAAGTTTACCTTCTTTCCGGCAAGATCGTCTGTGCCCAATGCGGCTTCCGGTATTGCGGCCACAACCAGCCGCCCCGGCCGGATCATCCCCAGCGCACCGTCTACCGCTGTACCCGGAGAAACGGTGCGGTCAAATGCGGCAGCAAAGCCATCCGGCGGGATGATCTGGATGACTATGTTCTGTTTGAGCTGGCCAACCGTCTTTTTACCGAGGAAACCTTTGCGGCCGTTCAGCAGAATTATGCCAGATATCTGCAGGAACAGAATGCCGGGGCAGCGCAGGAGATCAAGTCCCTTCAGGGCGAACTGGCCAGGATAGAGACTGGCATCGCCAATATCCTCTCGGCTCTGGAGCAGGGACATTTTTCGACGGCCCTGTCCAACCGTCTGCAGCAGCTGGAGCAGACCAAATCCATGCTGGAACTCAAGCTCCGGAAGCTGGAGAATGCCGAACCTCCCGAACAAAGTGAAGCCAAGCTGCGCAGGCTGTTTGCCGAGGCCAGAAAAAAGCTCACGGAGGGCACGCTGCCTGCCAGGCGGATGCTGGTCGAAAAATTCGTTGAGAAGGTGGTTATCAATCAGGACACCGTCACCATTCATTTCCGCCTGGACAGCCGCGGACACGATCCACCGGTGATCCGGCAGACTTCCTCCCGGAAAGAGGCTCCCGAAAGGGGGCCTTTTTTGCTGGCTGTCAAAGCCCTGCCGACCGTGACGGTCTCGCGGGAGTACATCAGATCACGGGTGTGGAGTCGACCCCATCCAGAATAAAGCAGGGGCTGAACGGCTGTTTTCGATGCAAATCATCTTTTATCTTACAAACATATCAGTAAAAGATCAAAAGGAGGTGATCCGATGTTTGAGGATTTGGAAAATGTTTTGACCGTCGAAGAGGTTTGTGAGGCAATGAAGATGGGCAGAGACGCGGTTTACGGACTGCTGCAGACCGGCGAGCTGAAGACCATGCGCAGCGGCAGAGTCTGGCGCATTCCGAGAGAAGCGCTGATTGACTATGTCTGCCGGCACTGCGGGCTGTCCTATCATTCCCATTATTAAGGAAGGAGGAATCTGTGATGGAACGTGAAAATGAAGCCAGACGCCGTTATCTGATCCGAACCAGACAGGGCAGCGCCGTGGGCGAAAAGCATCGTGACTACTGGAGCGAGGACGAGGTTCGGGTGTTGAAGGAGATGTTTGCAAACGGCATCGAAATCGGCAAGATTGCCTACACGCTGGGCAGGGGAGAGCGGTCGGTGATCAAAAAGATCAACGATCTGAGCCTGTTTGAGCCGGTGTACCACAAGCATGAGCGGTCGGAGGAGGATTGCAGATGTCTCTGCGGCTCCTGCGGCAAGAAAAATAGATGCCAGTACCGGCAGGGGAACAGCCGGAACGGGAATAAATGAGGAAGAGGGACGAAGCTCCGACTTCGTCCTCCTTTCTTTTTTGCCGGCAAAACAAAAATCCGCATCATTTCTGATGCGGATTTCTTTGTCAGAGCCGCTTGCGCGAACATCTGATTGGCGGAGTTGGAGGGACTTCGACCCGCCTGCGGGCGGGCCAGGTCGCGGCTCTGAGGCCCCACCGGGGCCTCATTCACTACCGCTCCCGTTCGAGTCCCTCCGCCTCTTTCGTCGACTGTTAGAAAGAGAAAAACAAAAGGATCCATGCTCTATTGAACATAGATCCTTTGTCTTGGCGGAGTTGGAGGGACTCGAACCCTCGCGCCGGTTATTAAGCGGCCTACGCCCTTAGCAGGGGCGCCTCGTCACCAACTTGAGTACAACTCCATGGAAACGTGTCCTGTCAAGGTATGAAAGAAAGTGGCGGAGAGAGTGGGATTCGAACCCACGGTCCCTTGCGAGATCACTGGTTTTCAAGACCAGCTCCTTAAACCACTCGGACATCTCTCCTCGTCTGAGGAAGTTCCTGTCACACGGAACGTATATTATATTATCACAGAAGCTTCCGTTTGTCAACAGGTTTTTGAAATTTTTTCGGAAAATTTTTCCGGCGGACGGAAAATGGAAGGAGAAACCGTCCGCCGGGCTGTAAATAGAGGTTTGGCGGGGAAAATCGCCTGTCAGGAGCCGTACACGCTGTAGCGTTTGGGGGAGATGCCCACCTGGCGGGTGAAGAGCTTGATGAAGTTGGTGTAGTCGTTGAAGCCGCTGCGCTCGCAGGTTTCGGTGACGCTGGCGCCCTGAGCCAGCAGGGACTTGGCGATGTTCAGGCGGCGGTTCTGGATGTATTTGTTGATGGTTGTGCCGTACTCTTCCTTGAAAATCCGGCAGGCGTAGGAGTCGCTGATGTAAAAGGCGGCGGC